>CAIWTR010000144.1 GCA_903915615.1 uncultured Armatimonadota bacterium | reverse complement strand
GACTTGAATGCAAGTGGCACGGTGATTGGCGTTGTGGATGCACCGGGAGCATTGATTCGTGTCGAGGGCTTAATCCCGATGGACGATGCCAGTGGAGGTGTTGGGATGTCGGTTGACAGTGGTGTGACCAGGGTGTCATCGATGCGTGTGGAGCCGCTGACAAACTAGTGACAGGTCCAACAATCGTCGTCGCCAGTGAGCTCGAATGGCAGGCATTATCTCCGCTACATGGGCTGAAACATCTGGTGACTGGCGTTGGTATGCCGGCCGTTTATAGGTCGTTCCTCAAATCTGATTTTAACGGCCCGTTAGTCAGTATCGGAATCGCCGGAGCGTATCGGGACACGAGCTTGCGCATTGGCGATGTGGTGCTCGTTGGGACGGAAGTTGTCGGTGACCTCGGTGTTGAGCTTCCTGAGAGTTCTGGTTTTTGTCCGCTCCGAGATTTTCCCTTTGGGGCATCCCACGTCAAGGTCGACCTGCATGCGCCTGTGGTTGGTTGTGTTCCGATTGTAAATGGGTGCACGGTGTCGACGGTAACTGGAACGTGTGCGACGGGCATTCTCAGGCGTGACATGTTTGGTGCTTCCATCGAAACGATGGAAGGGTATGCAGTGGCGGACATTGCAAATGCACGCGGTGTCCGGTGCATCCAAGTTCGAGCGATAAGTAACTTCGCAGCGGAGCGCGATATGCAACCCGCAAATATTCGTGTGGCATTAGAAGCGCTGTCAACGTTTTGGATGAAGCACGGGATGGACATTTTGGAGGCGGTAGATGAAGCAAAAGCTTGAAACATCCCGGCTCAAATCACTCCTTGGCTTCCTTAAACCGTATCGTGGCAAGCTAGCCATTGGACTGGTGGCTGCGGCAATTGCGGGAGCGATTCCTGGCGGGGTTGCGGCTGCGGTAAAGGAATTTGCGGATCGCTCGGGTAGCGGCAATATAAGCGGCATCTATCTCGTCGCCGGGGCCATCGTAGGGCTTTATACCGTCTTGGTACTGCTACGGTATATCCAAGGGACCGTGCTGGCTGAGGTTAGCTTGCGGGTCGGGAATGATCTTCGCCGAACGCTGTATTCCCACCTGCTCCGAATGCCGTTGACCTATTTTGATACGCAGCGCACGGGCAATCTGATGTCGACGATGACCACGGATGTCGCAAAGCTTCAAAATGCAGCGAACTGGGTCAAGGACTCAATTGCGCTTCCGATCACTGCGGTGACGATGTCTGTCATTTTGATCAGAACCAGTCCAAAGCTTGTTTTGATTACGATTGCGGTTGTTCCCCTGATGGCACTAGCGATACAGCAGATCACCCGCAGGTTGCGTGCACTCAGCCAGACGGCGCAAGGCAAGCAGGCGGAGCTCAATGCCCTTATGGATGAAACATTGTCATCCCCGAGGGTTATCAAGGCATTCGCTGCCGAAGAGCGTGAGCTGAATCGCTTTGCCAAGGTTGCCGATGGTGCTATTCATGCACAAATGCGTGGAATCCGTCGCTCGGCTCTGCTCGGACCGAGTGTTGACTGGATTGGGTCGATCGCGATGGCTGTAATCCTAGTCATCGGGGCGCAAGAGATTGCTTTACACACAGCTGATGTGCTTCGCGTAACGAAGGAAGCCACTGCCGCGGGTCTCGTCGGGGCAGCGCGGGATTCCTGGGTTGCGGACCGCGTGCGAGGCCTGAGTATCGGCGGGTTTCTGCAGTTTGTGTTCGCTGCAAACGAGCTATCGCGTGCAATCGGCGGGATGGGGTCGCTGCGCGGTGCGTTGCTGGATATGTTTGGGGCCGTGGATCGTATTCATGAGGAAGTCCTGGATGTTCATCCGGAAATCGCTGATGTCCCCGATGCAATCGACCTTGGTGATGTAAAGGGCGCGTTGTCACTCGAAGATGTCACCTACGGCTACATGCTGGAAACGCCCGTTCTGTGTGGTGTGACGTTAGATATTCAGCCGGGTGAAACGATCGCGTTTGTGGGGGCGACAGGGTCTGGAAAGTCGACGCTAGTGGATCTGATCCCTCGTTTCATCGACCCGTGGACCGGTTGTGTGAAGCTTGATGGTATCGACTTGCGCAATATCAAGCAGGGGAGCCTACGGTCGGTGATGGCCATCGTTCCTCAGAAAACCGTGTTGTTTGCCGGGACTATTTTCGAGAATATAGCCTATGGGAAACCCGGTGCGACACACGATGATGTTGAGCTTGCCGCACGTGCAGCAGGTGCGCATGAGTTCATTATGTCGAAGCTGGATGGATATGCGACATTGGTTGGTGAACGTGGAGCGATGTTATCCGGCGGTCAGGCCCAACGGATTGCGATTGCCCGAGCCCTTATATGCAAGCCACGCGTTCTGATCCTCGATGAAGCAACCAGCGCCCTTGACAGCGGGACAGAGGCCGCGGTACAGGATGCGATACGCGCCGGGAGACACGATCGAACGACTCTGGTTGTTGCACATCGGCTTTCGACGATTGTGGATGCGGACCGCATTGTTGTAATGCAGGCTGGGAGTGTTGTGGAGATAGGGACACACGATGTCCTTGTCGCCGCTGGCGGAGTTTATGCGCGGCTGGTGGAAACCCAGCTTCGTGGAGAAGGTGGAGAATCCTGATGGAAAAAGTGCGACCTGTAACCCTCAGAGCGGAAGTCTTATCAACCATCGTCCATTTGGTCAGCTCAATGATTCACATTACGCTTCGCAAGAAGATCATTGGGATGCCAGAGATGGAAAAGGCAAGTGAGCATGGTGGTGTCTTTGTCGTTTGGCACGGGGATGCCCTCATCGCCGGTCATGTACTATCTTGGCGTAAGTTCACGGCGCTGACGAGTCTTTCCCGTGATGGCGATGTGCAGGCCAGGGTTTTGCAAAAGTTGGGCTTTGACATCGTACGCGGAAGCACTGGACGTGGTGGGGCACGGGCTGCAGTTGAGCTCGTCAACTGCCTGAAGCGGGGCGTCAGTATTTCGTTTACACCAGATGGCCCCCGTGGTCCACGCCGCGTCATCCAAAACGGAGTTGTTTATTTCGCTAAGAAGTCGCAACGTCCTATTTGTCCAGTGGTGATGCGATATTCGAATTGCTGGAATATTGCCACATGGGACCGCTACGCCATCCCCAAGCCGTTCAGCCGCGTTGAATGCGAGTTTCTCCCTGCAATTTATGTATCCCCGACAGATAATTTGGATGAGGTTGCTGCGGAATTGACAAAGACGATGATTGCCGCAGCTCCAGATCCGCCGGGATTCATGACAGACAAACCTTAGCAGCCTGTAAAACTTCACTGGTTTCAAAGGGCATTTACCCTTGACAACAGACCCTGCTAGACCAGAGAATGGCAATGCCGATTTCGTGTGTCTGGCCCATATGTGTTTAGACAGGCGGATTCGCGTTTTTATCGGCACCTCACTGGGTTCTGCGAGCGCATTCGTGGGAAGTGGTGAGGCATATCAATAGACTTTTGGACAGAGCCCGCAGGAAATCGGCGGTTCGCAGGTGAACTTCGGCTCATCCGAAAGGAGAGGTTTTGGCATGCAAATTCGCGCCGGGAAGAGTTACTCCTGGTTAGCCGCTGCTGTGCTGTTGCTGGGATCTGTGGCCGTTGTGTCTACAGGTTGTGGCGGTGGAAGCAGCCCTTCGGCAACCATTGAGGGTGGCAATAATGGTGGTGGCGGTGGTGGAGGCGAAACGCGCTTCGCCACGTTCCGCGTCAAAGTTGACTGGGGTCCACGTACCCGTGTTGTTGGCTTGTCATCTGCGCTGTCAGCGCGCATCACGATGGCAGGTGCTGACAGCAATGCTGAAGACATCACCTGGGTCGTCAACCGTCCTGATGGACAGGCTGGCGTCAGTATTCCCGTCGTGTACGACACGCCTCGTCAGGCCAAGGTGGGAAGCCACCTCTTGACAGTCAAGTTTTACGGGACACCTGATGCAACCGGCCCTGAAGTCGGATTTGCACAGGCATCGGCTACAGTCGTTACAGATGGCTCGCTAACCGTTACCATTTCTACCTACACCGGGATTCAGACGGTGGCTGTTGTGCCTAACCAGTCTGTCGAGGTTGGTGAAACCAAGGACTTGTCGTTCGAAGCGCGCAACTCCAAGGGTGAACTGGTTCCGTTGACACATGGCTCAGCATTGTTTGCAGTGTCCACAAATCCTGCAAACCTCGAGACCATTGACAATGGTTCTTCTGTTCGTGGTAAGCGTCCGATCGAAGCTTTTGTTACTGTCAAGGTCGATGGTGCAATTTCCAAGGCTGAGCGTGTTGCGGTCACAAGCCGAACCGAGCTGTCTGTAAGTCCTATCGATGCAGCGATTGGGTCCGAGTTTCCTCTCGACCTAAATGCTTCGATTGTGAATGCTCCAGAAACGGAAGTCACATTCGCAATCAAGGGCGGTTCTGGAACGGCCAACGGCACACTTGAAAGTGTTACTGGAAACAGTGCGACCTATGTTGCACCTAAGGTAACCGGAGACACAGTCAAGACAGTTGAGATTTTAGTCGTCAGCAAGTACGACTCAACAAAGCGAACCACGGTTCCAGTGACGGTCAATGCGCCCGCAACGGTAACCGTAACGCCTGCTGCGCCAACAATCTCCTTCGATGAGTCAGTCAGCCTGGCTGCTGTGGTAAACAACCTCTCGCCACGGATACCAGCAGGGGATGCTCGCCGTGGAGTGACATGGAAGGTCCTCACGGATGGCAGTGGTCAGAGCGTTGGTAAGGTCTCCAAGGATGGCATCTACACCGCTCCAAAGCGTGAAGGTACCTTTACTGTCGTTGCAACCAGCGTTTACGACCCGACAAAGTCTGTCGAAGTACCTGTAACCGTTGAGTCTGCAGTTGCTGTAACGGTCGATCCTAATCCAGCACCAGTTCTCGAATGGGAACAGGCACTGAACCTCACCGCGGCTGTCGCACGAACAACTGTGCAGAACGTCACGTGGACGGTCGTAAGCCCTGCGGGCTTCTCCGGTGCATTGGTTTCCACCGGACCGAGCACGGCACGGTTTACAGCTCCTAAGCGAAACGGTACCTACCTTGTACGCGCCACCAGCGTGTTCGATACACGTCGGTCGTTTACATTGTCGATTGATGTCCAAACCAATGTGGTTGTAAAGGTCACTCCGGAAGTTGTGAAGATGTCTGTAAAGGCAACTAAGCAGTTCTCGGCAGCAGTGACTGGCCTACCAGCTGGCAAGGACGCAACGGTAACCTGGACGGTAACGGGTCCAAATGGCGAAGCAAACGCAGGTAATAAGTATGGAATGATCTCTGGATCGGGACTCTTTACTGCGCCAGCAACAGTCGCCAAGAACGGACTTGGAAAGTTGGAGCAGGTAAGCAGAATTGTTGCAACCAGCAACTATGACCCAGCATCCAGTAGTGCTGCAACGGTAACCGTTGTGGGTGGCTCGATTGGAGTGGATGTGAACTAATGATGAAAACACGTCAACAACTCAAACCACTGGCACTCGCTGCTAGTGTGACGGTTCTCGCCCTGATGACGGTACTACCGTTGTCAGGGTGCGGAGCCGGAAACCGCCTCTTCGGCGGAAACGGTGGGTCCGGTACGACACGTAAAGTCGGAACGATGACCTTCCGTGTTACCTGGCCGAAGCAATCCCGTCTGATTCCGATTGCATCGAACGCGATCCGTGTGACCGTCGTGCGAAATGGTGCTGTGGTGGCATCGAAGACAGTGGTTAAACCTGCTGATTTCTCGGATGCAACGCCACCAAGTACCGTGACGTTTGACAACCTTGAAGTGGGTGATTCCGCAAGTGCGGTTCCCGCAGAGCAGGTCTTCACGTACACGATTACGGCTACTGCGTTTCCTGTAGATCCGCTGACAAACCCAACGGCTGTGCCACAGGCATCCGGTACCGTTGATGTCGGCTTGTCCACAGAGGATCCAAGCAAGACGGTTGGCTTGACGATGGCATCGACGATCAAGTCGGTG
>CAIWTR010000143.1 GCA_903915615.1 uncultured Armatimonadota bacterium | reverse complement strand
TACACATTTGATTTGGATGCCAGTGACCGCATCCCGTACATGGCCCCCAACCTCGTCGGTGCGGAAAAGGCGGCACGGGGGAAAATCCCTACAGATGTCTGGTGGAATACCATCGTCAGCCCGACAGGCAAAGAGAAGACAGGCTACCCTACACAAAAACCGCGTACGATTATCGACCGAATCGTAACGGTCCATACCGCACCTGGCGCGCTGTGTGCCGACTTTTTCGCCGGGAGTGGGACGCTTGGCGCGAGCTGCCTCGCACACGGCCGGGATGCGATTTTAGTCGATGCAAATCCCGAAGCCATTGAAGTCATGCGCCAACGCTTCGCAAAAGAAGGTAAGAACGTCACGTTTACCGATACAAGCTTTTCGTAAGTCCAATTCGTATCTCGGTCGGTTCACACCGCACCTGGCGCGCTGTGTGCCGACTTTTTCGCCGGGAGTGGAACGCTTGGCGCGAGCCGTCTGGCCTACGGCCGGGATGCGATTTTGGTGGATGCTAACCCCGAAGCCATTGATGTCATGCGCCAGCGCTTCGCAAAAGAAGGTAAGAACGTCACGTCTACCGATCCAAGCTTGTCGTAAGTCGAAATCGCAGCTAGGTCGAATCTCACCGCACCTAGCGCGCTGTGTGCCGACTTTTTTGCCGGGAGTGGGACGCTTGGCGCGAGCTGTCTGGCCTACGGCCGGGATGCGATTTTAGTCGATGCAAATCCCGAAGCCATTGACGTCATGCGCCAGCGCTTCGCAAAAGAAGGTAAGAACGTCACGTTTACCGACTCAAGCTTGTCGTAAGTCCAAATCGCAGCTAGGTGGGAGATAGAGCACGGGATTTGTGAATAAACCGATACCGCCATCGTATCGAGTCGAACATTTGGTGCATGCGTTCCATCCGGGCGTTATTATTTAGCCATGACTCCGTTTCATTCCGTCACATCGATTGCCGCTCCACTCGACCGCGTCAATGTGGACACCGACCAGATTATTCCGAAGCAATTCCTAAAGCGCATCGAGCGTACTGGCTTTGGTCAATTCCTCTTCTTCGACTGGCGCTATCTTGCGGATGGCACAACGCCGAATCCTGAGTTTGAGTTGAATTCGCCGAGCTTGGCCGGTGCTGAGATTCTGGTGGCGAACAAGAACTTTGGATGTGGATCCAGTCGTGAGCATGCCCCATGGTCATTGCTTGATTATGGCTTCCGTGCGTTGATTGCTCCGAGCTATGCGGACATCTTCAACAACAACTGCTACAAAAATGGCATCCTTCCTGTCATCCTGACCGAGGATGAAGTTGAGACCCTTCTCGCAATCCTGAAGGCAAACCCAGGCTCCCATGTAACAGTGGACTTGGAAACGCAAACGGTCGTAGGCCCGGATGGCTTTACAGCATCTTTTGATGTCGACCCATTCCGTAAGCACTGTCTCTGGAATGGCTTAGATGACATCGGCTTGTCGCTGCAACACGCGGACAAAATCGATACATACGAGCTAGCCCACGGGAAGTAAGTTTCCTTACTTATAATCGTGAGAACTCTAAACAGGTGGCTGTGCATCCGAAGGGGAGGCGCGGCCACTTTGTCATTTAGGCCGACATTAGGCATTCGCTATGGTTTGCAGACGAACCAGTTACGATTTATGCCCAAGACACACTAAGTGAGCTACACATCTTGCCCTAAATCGAAGAGGCGGCAGAGTATTCAGGAGAAAGCCTCCCGGACACCCCACCGCCTCTAACTCTAAACTTTATCTACCGACCGTAACAGGCTTAGTCTTCGACAGCTGTACCCAATGTCAACACTTCATCTGCCTTGCCGGAGTTACGGATTTCCGAATCGATGGCATCCATGATCTCAGGATGCTCCTGCAGATACTTTCGGACATTCTCACGGCCTTGTCCCAGACGGTCACCCTTGTAGGAGTAGAACGCACCGGCCTTGGTGATGGCACCCAGCTCAGTCCCGATATCAATCAACGAACCGGCACGGGAAATACCCTGACCGAACATAATGTCGAATTCTGCCTGTTTGAACGGTGGAGCAACCTTGTTCTTGACAACCTTCACGCGGGTGCGGATACCGACCATGTCAGTGCCAATCTTGAGGGTTTCAATGCGGCGGACATCGAGGCGAACAGATGAGTAATACTTCAGTGCACGGCCACCAGGCTGTGTCTCAGGGTTTCCGAACATCACACCAATCTTCTCACGCAGCTGGTTGATAAAAATCGCGGATGTATTCGTCTTACTCAGGGAACCCGTGATCTTACGGAGCGCCTGACTCATCAGACGAGCCTGCAAGCCAACGTGGGAATCGCCCATCTCACCCTCGATTTCAGCCTTGGGAACCAGAGCTGCAACCGAGTCAAGCACCACAACCGCAACCGCATTCGAGCGAATCAACGCATCAACAACCTCAAGCGCCTCTTCACCAGTCGTCGGTTGGGAAATCAACAGGTTGTCAATATCAACGCCAATCGACTTGGCATACACGGGGTCAACCGCATGCTCGACATCGACATAGGCAGCAATACCGCCCTGCTTCTGCGCCTCAGCAACAATCTGCATCGCAATCGTTGTCTTACCAGATGACTCCGCGCCGTAAATCTCAGTGATACGACCACGTGGAATTCCGCCCACACCGAGAGCCAAATCAAGCGCAAGGGAACCCGTAGGAATCACTTCGATCGGTTCCGTAGAACGCTCGCCCATACGAACAAGTATTCCCTTGCCAAACTGCTTCTCTAGCTGCGCAGTCGCAACTTCAAGTGCCTTTGCCTTATCCATAATTCATCAATCCCTTCGAAATCACCAAACTAGATGGCAAAGCCACCAACACATACACCACACCTTCAAGAGGTGGGCAAAGCCTACATCACCAGATCACTCTGGAAAAACACCGCGATGCGGAAAGGCTGGAGTCAATATTCATTCGTACGAACACGTCTCAAGCCAAACCATCATCTATAACCTCTGCCCAACATGGGGCGATACAGCTGCGCTTAGGTGACATACACCAACCACACACCTTACTTAACGCGCGAAATGCACCCATTACTACACAACACGCACAATATTTTTACGCAACCCCACCACCTAGAGGGAATTGCAGCTTCACCTCATGCCGGGCACCGGATGGATCAAGAAACGTCTCCATGAGGTCAATATGATCCACAACGCAGCTGACATCTAGAGATAGACCCGCAAGCGCAGCCGCAACGTGGGCTCCATCACCATTAGGTACAACCCGCGCAAGCGTAATATGCGGCTGCAAACCACCCGACCTCGCCACACCCATCGGGAGAAACCAAGGCTCCGCAACACCAACCAACTGCTGGCACGCCAAAAGCCCACTCCCCACGAGGGGACACAAAACTGTCCGCGCCGGACCAACCTTCGGAAACGACTTCACACCCGATAGATGCATATCGAATGGCTGACCCGAAGCCGCGACGACCACCGATGCATCCACAACGCCCTCCCACTGACTCGCATCCCGGTCGCCAAGCGACAGAAGCGTGCAGTAGAAATCCGTCGGCTTCACCAGCTTCAAATGCTCCTCAC
>CAIWTR010000142.1 GCA_903915615.1 uncultured Armatimonadota bacterium | reverse complement strand
CCTGAGAGAACGGCGTTGTAGACCGTGCGCTCTAGGACATCAGCGTATTTGGCATCGGCGTAGCGCATCCCCATGCGGTTGGTCCAGTTCGCAAACGCGATGCTTGCACAGGTTTCCTGATACGCGGTCCGGTTTGGGAGCTCGTAGCGATCTCCGAGAGCTTCTCCGCTTCCACGGGAGCCAATCCCACCCGTAATGTACATTTTGTAGCCAACGACATCATCCCAGAGGCGGTCCGCCACCGCGCGCAGGGATGCATCATTCGCGAGGTTCCCAACATACTCCGCCGCGCCAAAGCAGTAAGCAGCGCGCACGGCATGCCCAACGGCTTCATCCTGCTTGACCAGCGGCTTGTGGTCTTGCGCGTACTCACCAACGAGGTCCTTGCGGCTTGCATCCCCGCGACGCGCCAAGAACCACTGCGCAAGGCGGAGGTAGCGTGCATCCCCGGTTGCGCCATAAAGGTCGGAGAGGCCGAGCTCGACTTCCGGATGGCCATCGATATTGCCGCGCTTGCCGGCACCAAATGTAGCTGCAACCAGGTTGGCATTCTTGATGGCGATGCTTAGCAAGTTTCGCTTGCCGGTCGCGCGGAAGTGGGCAACGGCGGCTTCATAGAGGTGACCGACGCAGTAGAGCTCGTGGCTTGCATCCATCGACTCCCAGCGCTTTGTCCCACCCGGAGGCAGGTTGTTCGGATCCCCGATGGTCTTAGGGGAGTAGAGATAGCCATCCGGTTCCTGAGCCTGGGCGATCAGGGCGATGATTGCATCCACGCGGCGCTCAATCTTGGCATCCCGCTTTACGGCGAGGATATTGGCGGCGCCTTCGATGGCTTTATAGACATCCGAGTCGTTGAAACAGTACCCCTCGCAGGTCTGCGGGGCCGGGTTGCCGAGGTTTTTGCGACCAGCGGCGCGGAGGTTGCCAAAGCGACCGGTTTCTTCACACTTTTCGAGGACATGGGGGAGAGTGACATCGCGGTTGCGATCGATGCGCGGTTTCCAGAAGGCATCCCGGAAGGTGATCTCTGTATGAAGAATCGGCGTTAGCTGCGGCGTGGTCTGCATGGTTGTTTCTCCTGTGAACGGCTGGTGAATGGCGGAAGTAAAACGGATGGAGCGGATGGCGAGGACAAGGCCGGCGTAGCCACCGGGCTCAGGGGCAATCGTAACGACAAGGGGAACATCGCGCGGTGTGTCATCCGGGATGGGATAACAGAATGTTACCGGTTGATTCGGTTTATCAAGCTCAAGGCATTGGAGGAAGTCCGTACCCCCGATACGTACGGTGAAGCGCCGGCGGAACTCGCCGCCCCAGTAGGTGATGGCGATAGAGCAGGGACCACTGTTTGGAAGATTGACTTCCGTTGTGTAGGATTGACCGGTGCGGATATCGCGGACGGTAAACGGACCGAGCTCGCCCGCGTAGGTCCCGGGTGTTGCAACCGTGTCGTGGGTTAGCTCGCTGCCTTCTAAGCCGCTGTGGATGACATCAAATGTGAGCGCTTCAAGCAGGCTTTGCGCCGCGTCATCCGCATCCGCTGAGCACTTCCAAGATTCGAGGAGTTCAAGGGAATCGAATCCGCGCACGATACAAGTGTAAGGCTCGCTGTGGATGGACGTGATCGATGCGACACCTATCTCAACCGCCTGGTCGGGAACGGTAACTAGCGGAACGGGTCCATTGTTCCCGCTACGTATATAGGCTTCGATTGCCCGCTGCATATCAGCAATGATGCACGCAGCATCAACGGGAGCGTTCAGGCCTGTAAATGCAAGCAGCGTTGTACCGTAGAAGAACGACCCGAATGTTGGGTCTCCCGGGAGAGCCTCCCAGCGAACCGTGTCCTTGGTTGGGTCGAGCGCCGCGCCTTCGACAACACGCGTCCCTGTGCTTGCAGTCAATGCATGTCCGCCGCCCGCAACATCCGATAGGCAAAGCATTTTCCTATGCGCCTGCACCGTAAATGGAATGCCTTGAACGACTTCAATTTCCGGATGTACAGCTGTGTTGCTGATGCGGGCAAGCCATTCCGGAAGCAAAAATGGCGTCTCAATCCCCGTCCCACTACAACACCAAAAGTCTTCATTGGGGTTGTCAAACTTCTTCGTAGCGCCGGCAATCAGGGGGAAGTAATACATCAGGCCGGGGCCGCCCGGCTCCCGTGCGGCCAGCAAGTGGTTTTTACACGCGTGGTTTAGCCAGGCATCCCAGTGAGAATGCAGCTGAACCGTCGACAAAAGCGT
>CAIWTR010000141.1 GCA_903915615.1 uncultured Armatimonadota bacterium | reverse complement strand
GACCCAGACGCCATTGCTTAGGTGTTTGTCAGGCGTGAGGTTTGCCATGATGCTGAGCTGATGGATACCAATCATGAACGCATTCATCATGATGGTAAAGGCATTCATCTGCTGCGAGATTGTGGCGATAGTAGCTTCGCGGCGCTCCGGGGTCAGCCAATATTCGCGATTTGGGAGGTTGATGGCATCGTTTGGCGTGATGCGAACCAACGCGCCGATGCCTCCAAACAATGTTGAAAGTCCCACCATCAGCCACAGATAAAAGCTGACAAAGCCATCCCGGCTCATGTAGCCATTGGGATTACCCGCTCCATCCCAGTGACTTGCCACCCGCTCTGGAAGAACCGTATATGCCCAAACACCGTGTCCAACGGCTATGAGTAATGTGATTCCAATCCACTGACGACTTAATTTCATAGCTAGCTGCTCTCTCACCCAACCAAGGCGAAAATATACCAACACAACTTGTACATTGTACAGAAGTTTCAGAAAAGTGGTGCGTGAATTGTAGAATTTCCGAAGCCACATCAGTGGGTTCCGGTATATTGCATTAACTTTAATCTGGAGGGATGCTGATGCTTCCATCTATGCGTATCTGTTCCGTAATCGCCGTTGTGGCCACATTGGGTGTTTCGCTTGTTGGCTGCGCCAAGCCATCCCCTGTTGGAAAATGGTCAGGAACCGTCGCAGGAATGACCGGCTCGACCATCGAATTCACCGCTGATAACAAGGTCAAGCAGACTGCCACATCCCCGATGGGTTCCGTGGATGCCGAAGGCACGTACAAAGTGAATGGCGAAAAGCTTGACATCACGATCACATCCGTGAAAGCGGGTGGCAAAGACATCATGGGGATGCTTCCTGCCAATGTGAAGTCAAACCTGAATCAGTCGGTAACCTGGGCGCTCAAAGAAGGCAACCTCGAGCTCATCGGGGCCGGTGGACCAACGACCCTGACGCCAGTCAAGTAGTCTCTTAGCGCCGGGCATCATCAGCCCTTGGACAAAATCCGTAGTGCCGCTTCCAGCGGCAGGTCACGCCCGCTGCGCACCGCAGCGGGCGTTTCCCGTACCTGTACATCGATATCAAGACCGCGGCCATGCAGACTCACACCCCGCGGCGTCAGCACATCCTGACCGGAGAATGATAAGCGAACATCCGGATGCACCTGAATATCGGTCACATCCCCGACTGTCCCAGCTGTCCGGCTGCCCAGAACAACTGCTCCAAGCGCCTTGAAGAACATCGCAGAAACCTCGCTCTGGCTCTGGGTACGTTCATCCACCAGCACAACAACCTTACGGCGACGGGCCCCCTTTGCAGGTTCGATGACCAGCTCGCGGCGGCGCTGCTGTGTCTCTGGTAAGGCTCCAACATCGGCGATGTCCACACGTGTCACACAAACCCCTGCAACCGTTCGCTTTGTCGCAAGCTGCGGGGCTAAGTCCCAAGCCACCATGTTTCCCTGGCCACGTGCATCGATGATCCACTTCCCAGCCTGCCCCACAACCGCGAGCGCATTGCTCAGCCCCGCAGGCGTCAGGCTGTCAAGATCCAAATAGCCAACACTCCCAGCCAGCATCCGGGCTGGCGCCCCCATCCGTTCGTGAATCCTGCCATCCGATGCCACCGTCATAATTCTTGGCAGCTCAATCGCGAAGCGCTTTCCCCCACGGTTGATTCCAAGACGGA
This sequence comes from uncultured Armatimonadota bacterium, assembly GCA_903915615.1. GTDB lineage: Bacteria > Armatimonadota > Armatimonadia > Armatimonadales > Armatimonadaceae > CAIRTT01. The sequence continues at coordinate 3,829 of CAIWTR010000141.1, read as the reverse complement.
TCAGACCACCGGATGGCCCAGCCAAAATGCGATTACAGACATAGAGCGTATGCGCCCACGGCGTCGAGCACGACAGCTCAGCTGCCAGCGGTTTTGCAACCTTGGACCACGGAGCGCCATTGATGGTCTCGATGACATCCCCAAGCTCAATCCCGGCCTCCAAAGGCGGAATGCCGTAGCGCTGCACAATTGTTAATTGACCATCGAGGACCCGCAGGCGTACCGGCGCCGGCACGATTCCAGCACCCGCCAGAGGACGATACAAAACCTGCGCATGGCCATCCTCGAGCGCCACAGAGACCTGCCTGAGTGCCGTCGTCAGACGCATCGCATCGGTGTCACGCCCTCCGGATGGAAGCGAGACAACACGCCACGTCTTGCACTGATGTGGATGCATTCCTGCAACCACGATCTGAGCACGGAGCAGCTGCACGCTGACACTTGCGATGTCTGGAAGCTGCGGGATGTTAGGGGCGCCCGGGAGGCGAAGCGCGGCCACCGCAGTACGCTCGCCACTCTCTGAGAGCCGCTTTGCAACTGCCGTGTACGTCGTGCCCGCTGTAATGAGAATTGGTTGCGCGAGTGCAAGCGTCGATACCGCCGTACGGATTCGACAGCTCTGGCCAGCCACCTTGACCACGGTGTAAGGCACCCCCAACATCTCGTTTGCGGATTCTCGCCGCGCAGAATCGCTTGTGAGGAGGAGCAAGTCTCCATCCCGTGCGGCAGCCACAAGAGGCAACATATGGGGGGTGTTGGCATTCACAAGAACTGCGATGGCAACCTTGCCAGCCCCCGGCATACGGCGTTGCCGCCATTCGCTGCGGTAATCGCCAGAGTCTGGTCGGTCCTCGGATGCGAATCCGATGTGTGCCCGGAACGCAATGTCAGCGCCCGGAGTTATACGCCGCAGGAAATCGAGTATCGGGTCGATGTCGCCCACGCCAGGCGAACGCTCAAACCGCAAGTCAAGAATCAGCCGCCGGGCCGTAAGGATTTCCCGTACGTAGTCAGGGAGCGCAGTAAGAAACAGCCTGTCGCGGAAACGGGATGGGTCGCTTACTCTGATAACAGGGGTGCCATCGGTGAGCGTCTCGCTGGACCACCCCGTTGGAACGAGATCTTTCTCTCCAACGATGCGTGCGGCTGGCGGCTCGGGAAACGATTGCGGGTCCCCGAGGGCATTCAGGACTGCCACGGGGTCGTCCGCCGCCGCGGCACTGAGAACCGAATCTAACTTCCGGGCATCCACAGTGTCGGGATGCCAGCGTACAAGTCTCTCAAGAAGTGGAAACACATTCATTTCGGACTCACTGACTCTAAGCTTCGAGCAGCTCCGCAAGCGCTGCGGCTTCGAGGGCGCCAACGAGCTCATGACCAACATCCGGGATGACCTTGATGTCGAATTTGACATCCGGGGATGTCTCATGAATCAACCCTTGCAGTCGTTCAATGGTAAAGAGCGGGCAGACTTTGTCGTTCGCACCGTGGATGAAGGTGATCGGGACGCGTCGAATGGACTCGGTTCCGGCAAACGGATCGATTTCCTGCCAGTACCCATAGTCCTTTTCGGTAAAGTTGGCACCTTTGGGGATGGACTCGACGCCAATCGGACTGCCAACGCAGATCACACGCTTGACAGCGAGGTTGCGTAGCGCCATGTGATACGCGATGCGTCCACCGAGGCTATGCCCCAGAGCGGTGACAGGCTTTGTGACACCGATGGCATCTAAGGTTCCCGGCAGCTCTGCGAGCAAGGTGTTGCAGACGGTTGCGGAGACCTTCATGAAGTGAGGATGTGGTGGATACAGCATGATGGAGCCATGGGGTTCACTGCGACGCTCGCCGTGGAACGGGAGGTCAACCGCGACAACCGCTTTGCCCGCAGCCACGCAGTCGAGCGCCAGCGAAAGAAAGCGTTCTTTGGAACCAGCCATCCCGTGAATCATCAGGACAACATCATCCGCCGTACGGACATCCCCAAATGTCACAACCGTCTGTCCTTGCGGGCCGGTCCAGCGAACAATGGATGCCGTTACAGCAGGCGTTCCCAGCCACCCGGTGGTCTCTGACATTTAGAAACCATCCCAAAGATAGACAGCGTGTGGCGGGAAGATGGCATCGATGGCAGCATTCACAGCTGCACTTGCATACGGGAGTTTTCCAGCTGCCTGTAGTGGAACGCGGGATGGATCACCAAATGCGAGCTGCGAGAAGGTGGTGATGTCTACTTCGATATCGTTGGTGAATGCAAGTTCGGACTTTACAGCGCTCACACCAGTATGCGTGCGCGTAAGTGTCCATGTTCCATCGTTCCACGGAGCGTGTGGGTCATGCACATGGATATTGAGAGCGTGTTCTTCTGTGGCTGGTGGGAGGGTGATGCCGGCGGCCCACTGCGCGATACTGACGATACGTCCCTGGTAGACGGGCTCAAGGGCGATTTTCGTTGCGTGTGAGCAGTTGAGCGAGAGCGTTGGGAAGTCTGCGGGAACCTGCAGCTGTACGGTGTCGTGTTGCACACCAATATCGCGGATGACATCGAGGAGTGCATGCAATGCCGCTGGGCTTTTGGTCCAGATGCGTGTCGCAGTCGGAAGGTCATCAGAGCCGTGTGCCGGGTAGCGGAAGCGTAGCAGGCCACCGAGCTCGCCGTTTTCATCACGGGCGATATAGACAAAGGACTTGCGGTTGTCGTGGGCATTGTAGTCATCATGCCACTTGTGTGTTGATGCAGTGAATGCTGAGCGGTAGTTTGCTGCAAACGCATCGTAGAACGGCTTGACGAGCTCGAGATTTGCTTCGAGGTCGATTTCGCTGACATCCCAGCCAGCGGGGCTATAGCGCTTGAGTTCGCGTACCGGGAGTTTAATGTTCTGGACGTGTCCGACATATTCCCAGCCGAACTTGCGGTAAAAGGCGTACGCGAATGGATAGAGTCCGGAGATGGTTTGTCCCTGCTCTTCCATGAGTGCGAGGGAGCGAATCAGGAGCTGCTGGACGTAGCCGCGTCCGCGGCGTTCATTGGCGCAGGCGACGCCTCCGATACCACCGTAATCCAGCTGTGTGCCGTAACCGAAGTGAACACGGTAGGGTTCCACGGTCACGGATGACATCAGTTTGCCATCCTCAAAGATTGCGATGGTGCTCAGTAATCCGACTGGATCAGGAGCATCTTCAGCCAAGGGTGGGCGGATGCCGCCACGTCCGAACGCCATACTCTTCAGGTTTTGATGCTCGGTGTAGTCCCCACGCTCAAGCATCCGGAATTCAATCGCCATGTTTCCAGTCTACAGGCTGGTGCTCAGTGCAAGTCGGGATTTGCTTCGGCGGTGTTGGTCCAAGTCTCTCGATACCCTCGACAGATGACTTGTCAGCCGTTGTGGAAAAATCATTCCTTCCGTTACGAAAACGTGTAACGCCAAGTTTTGAAATGCGGGTTTGCATTGTCTGTCATCTGGCGCACTTCCACTTCGACGATGTCGGAGCGTGTGTTGATGACTTATGTGCATCCAAGCCACCGACGACGAGGTCTGTCTCCACCAGGGATGCCTTCAGTGCATCGAGTTTGGCTCAGACGGTGTGGTCGACAACACAAGCCTCTGAGAAGTCTACATAACTGCGTGTGACCTTTGGTGCGTTTTCTCGGATGGCTTTGGCAAGCCCGATGTAATTTGTAAACACGCCTGGACCGTGCACACACAGTTTGACTTCATCTTCGCCGTGGTGTTCTTCGACAATCGTCTTCCACATTTTCCCCAATGGCGCTCCGTTTGCGCAGTGGATTGTGACATCAAGGATGAGACCAGCCGCAACACCAAGCAGGAGG
>CAIWTR010000140.1 GCA_903915615.1 uncultured Armatimonadota bacterium | reverse complement strand
TTATCAGCCGCATCACCGGATGACCCGAACATGTCTTCCTGCGCCTGCTCAATCAGATCGAGCAAGACTTCTCCGCGTTCGACCTTCTCGTCTTCAGCAGCATCCAGGGACAAGGAAAGTTTGTCAGCCACTGCACGTGTGAACGCCTCGCCACCAAGAGGAATCGTACGTGGGAAGCGAAGCACGCCATCACGGTAGATACCTACCTCAGTTCCAGATGCACCGATGTTGATCACGACTGTCGTCTTTGCCTTCAGACCTGTCTTCGAGAGGTCTAACAATGCACGACCGATGGCGAGAGGCTCGACATCGACTGTGACCACATCAAGACCAGCAAGCTTCAGAGCTTCAAGATGCCCGGAAACCATATCGCGCTGCGCGACGGCAATGAGGACTTCCATTTGAGCAGCAGGATCAGCATCTGCTACTGCATCGTCGATTTTTTGATACGCCATCTCGACATCGGATGCGGCAAATGGGATGTATTGCTCAATCTGCCACTTCATCGTGTCAGCAAGCTCGCCCGCGGACATCTTAGGGACTTCCACGACACGAACAACCATTCCAGCCGTTCCACCGACGGCGACGACAGCCTTGCGGGAGCGAATTCCGCTTTTGGCAATCATCTGCTTAATGAACTGGCCCATGCTCTTAGGGTCCTGAATGACACCCTGAACAACCAGTCCTTCCGGGGTACGCTCACGCGACAGCCCAGTCACCTTCAGGTTGGTACCCGAACCTGTGACTTCTACAAGCTTTACAGCATGTGTCCCGATATCCACTCCAACAAACGATCCACCTGTTGGGCGGTACGTTTTTACCGGTGCGGGACGGGGACTTGCCTTTTTCGTTGCTACTGCTCCACCAGACTTCGCCACTGTGCGTGCCCTCTTTTCGGTTGTCCTGCGACAAATGCCAATGCGCGCCATTCTAGCACGTTCGCAATTTCATTGTCAATGCGTATTGTTATGATCCGGCGTCGCGATACGACGCTCACCCAATCGCCAACGGTGCCTAACCTTCTCGTAAAATGTCATCCCCATTCCCTTTACGAGTACCAAGCCATGCCTGTTTCTTCGGATGAAAACCCGTCCATCCGTAGGGACAGCCAGCGTAACCTGGCCATCAATTGTCGCATCCACGACACCACGCCCACCGATCGGTACGGATATTTGAACGACTCCGCTCATCGGTATCACAAGGCTGCGGGCGCTCAATGTGTGTGCTGCAATCGGTGTAATCAACATCGCCTGGACATCCGGATGCATCAATGGACCACCCGCGGAGAGCGCATAGCCAGTGCTCCCAGTGGGACTCGCCACCACGACACCATCCGCAGCATAGCCTGCCACAAGGTCACCATCGACGTGTACATCGAGGTCAACAAGCCTACGTGATGAACATGCGACAACAACATCATTTACCGCAGGTGAGGCAGAAATGACTTGCCCTTCACATTCCACCGATGCGTACAGCATCGCCCGTGTATGAACCTCTAGCGCGCCATCAAGGGCGCTCTTTACGTGTGACCAGACCTGGGTGCTGTCAGATTCAGTGATGAATCCAAATCGTCCGACATGAATCGGTAAAATCGGTACTCCGGTTTCGGCATACATCCGGGCAGCGGCGAGGAGCGTTCCATCCCCGCCAAAGACCACGAGCATGAGCGCGCCATTTGTGTCGATGACTGCATCCGGGGATGAGATACGCACATCAATGTGGTGTCTCTCAAGCTCTGCCTGGACGCGTAGCAACGCATCGGACGCGGCCACCTTATCCCGGTTAGCAAGGAGAATAACAAATGGCATCTGGGATCTTTCAGCCTACGGCTTTGTCGTACCAGTTGTCGACTTGCCGAAACGTGCCAGGTTTGCCTTTGCATCAGCATCGGATGGATTTGCCTTGATGGCAACCTTATATGATGCAATCGCATCATTTATCTGTCCACGACGCTCATAGAGAACGCCAAGATTGTTCCAAGCAACTGCATTTCCCGGTTCACGTCCGGTGGCATCCTTGAGAGCCGTCAATGCAGAGTCAAGCTGATCCTGCTTCATCAGCAAGCTCGCCATCGCAACAAGCGGAGCAGCGCTTTTAGGTTGGAGCGCGCCGAGCTGACGATAGATGCCAATCGCCTCAGCAGATCTCCCGGAGCCAGCAAGCGCGGGTGCTAGTAGCTGACGGCTAACAATATCGGTTGCATCTAAGGCAATGGCTTTACGCAGTGCGCCAATTTCGATCGAAAGCTCCGCTGTTTTGCGTGCCGCCAGCGCAACATTTCTCCATTTTGCAGCTGATTTTGCATCCAGATCTGCAGCAGCCTGGAACTTCGTCAGTGCTTCCGGATACCTGCCAAGCGAATACAGAACGGTTCCGATGTTTTGTGATGTGTCTGCATGCTTGGGGTCAATTTGAGCGGCTATCTCAAACGCCGCCAGCGCATCTGCTAGTCGGTTTAAGCGAACCAACAACACACCCTGATTGTAGCGGGCGGATGGATCTGCCTTTTGAGTGGCTGGCGCATCTGGAGATGCATAGATATCAGCAATGACACCGTACGTTGCCTGCGCATCGTCATCCCGTTTAGCAGCAACGGCAGCCTGTGCCTGGACTAGGAGGGCATCGATGTTTCTTGGTTCGAGGGCAACGGCCTTGAGCGATGCGGCAAGGGCTAAAGCAGCCTTGTTTGCCTTGAGTTCGAGCTGTGCGATCGATATCCATCCAGCGGTCAATTTTGGATTGATGGTTACAGCCCGCTTAC
>CAIWTR010000139.1 GCA_903915615.1 uncultured Armatimonadota bacterium | reverse complement strand
TTGCTGGACCATCACAACCTTGTCATCAACCGTTGCCAGCACATCTACGCCTGGACCGACATCGGTGATGATTGGAGCCCGGATAAAGATGGCACGTAGCGGCGCGTCAAAGCCCTTGATTTGCAGGTCCGCTTCAAAGGAATCCAGCTGCCGTCCAAAACCATTGCGCACAACCTCGACATCTAGGAGGCCAAGAGTGGGCTGTCCGCCGCGTTCTGCTCCAGAGGTGATACGTTTACTGAGCAAAATCAATCCCGCACAGGTCGCAAAAATCGGCATCCCGGCGTTTGCACGTTCGATGATCGCACTGTCAAGTAGGTTACGTTGTAGAAGCCGGATGATGGTTGTGCTTTCCCCACCGGGCATCACCAGTGCATCACACTCCGCGAGGTGCTCGGGGAGCCGGACTTCAATCACATCCGCGCCTAGGCGCTGTAACACCGCAGCATGCGCCGCATATCCGCCTTGCAGCGCAAGGACACCAATCCGCTTAGGCATCAGAGAGGCTTTCCTCCCCACAGCTCAACCGCTTCGGTCACATTTTTGAAGGCAAGTTCGGACCATGGAATGTCTGCGTACGCGAACCACGCGAGCTCTTCTGCATCATCGGCAGCCGCAATCTCGCCGCCAACAACCTTGCACATGTAAAAAGTGTTGTGCGTGTGATCATCCGGGTTTGGACCGTAGGTATCCATGAACACACCATGAAACCCGACAGGCTCAACGACCGCGCCAGTTTCTTCGAGCAGCTCGCGGATACAGCCATCAAGTGGATGCTCACCGGGCTCGAGAAAGCCACCGGGCAGGTCCCAAAGCCCAAGGCTTGGTTCGATTCCGCGACGGATTAGCATCAGGCGGTTTTGGTCATCCAAAATCAGACCACCTGCCGTCGGCCGTGAGTTGTTCCAAAAGATCCACCCGCAGGCGGCGCACTTCCGACGCGAAAACGGTGACGATTTTGGAATCGCCACCGTCTCGAGGGTCGCCGCGCAACGCGGACAGAATTTATAGTCGACTAACACGCAGTCAGCCTACCAGCCGCGGTCAGCAAACTTCTCGTTTTCAGGCATTTTATGGATGTCGATACCGACCATCGGCTCGCCAAGGCCCTTGGAAATGTCGACCAAGCGCTCGTAGTCCCGGTAGTGCGTAACGGCATCTACGATACGCTTCGCGCGCTCAGCCGGATCGCCAGACTTGAAGATGCCACTGCCCACGAAGACGGTCTCAGCACCGAGGTGCATCATGAGAGCCGCATCGGCAGGTGTTGCAACGCCGCCAGCGGAGAAGTTTGGCACAGGGAGGCGGCCCGTCTCCGCGATGTGCATCACGATGTCATAAGGTGCGCCGAGGTTCTTCGCTTCGGTCATCAGCTCTGCACGGTCCATCGTCTGGAGCTTACGGACATGGCCAAGGACAGTACGCATATGGCGTACAGCCTCAACGACATTTCCAGTACCTGCTTCGCCTTTGGTACGAATCAAGGCAGCACCTTCACCGATACGGCGGAGGGCCTCACCGAGATTTCGACATCCACAAACAAACGGAACCTTGAAAATGTTCTTGTCGATATGAAACTCTTCATCGGCAGGTGTGAGAACTTCAGACTCATCGATGAAGTCAACGCCCATCGCTTCGAGGATACGCGCCTCGATGATGTGGCCAATACGTGCCTTTGCCATGACCGGGATGGTCACGGTATCCATGATTTCCTGAATCATAGCTGGGTCGGACATACGTGCGACGCCACCGTGCTTGCGGATGTCAGCTGGCACACGCTCGAGTGCCATCACGGCAACTGCGCCAGCATCTTCTGCGATACGCGCCTGCTCCGGGTTGATGACATCCATGATGACACCCCCTTTAAGCATTTCAGCAAGCCCGACTTTGTTTCTCCAAGTTGACTTCTCTGTTTGCGTTCCGATAGCTGCGCTGTTAGACATAACCTACTTTTTCCGTCCCATTTTGATGCGCTGAGTGCGCTTGATGGAAGTGTACCCGTCTGTTCGCACCCATTCAATACTCCTATTGATGAACTGTATTTATGCCGACATTTGATGGAGGAGTCTAACGATGGTGTGGACAGGAATTCAAAAGAGCAACCAGATGACTGATGAAAATGTAACGCTTCGGGACGAGCTGCAGCGTCTCCAGAATGAATGTCTGGTCCGCGACCGGCAGTTCAATGCGTTACGACGCACATCGTTGGCCGCGATGCAATCCTCCAACATGGAAGAGCTCACTGAGCGCGTCTTGGATATTGCCGTACGTGTCGTCCACGCGGATGCCGGTAGCATATTCCTTCACAATCCTGGCAGCCGAAAGCTTGTGTTTGCGGCAGTCGTCGGAGATGCATCCGGACCGCTGACCGGAACCGGCATTCCAGAGGACCGGGGTATCGCCGGCCATGTGTTCCAGACTGGACTGCCGATACTCGATGACAACCTACGGATGCGCAGTGATTTCGACCCGGATACGGACAACCGCACGGGTTTCCAGACACGTTCGACGATTACCATTCCCTTGTGTGCACCGGGCGGACGGCCTGTCGGTGTGCTGCAAGTCCTAAATGGTCAGGACCCGTTTACGCAGCGTGACTTATCAGTGCTTGAAGTTTTATGTACACATGCTGCCCTCGGCATCGAGCGGATTCGCTTGGCCGCGCAGTCACGGGATGCACAAATTGGACACCGGGTTGGAGAAATCGCACACGATATCAAAAATCTGATGACCCCCATCGAAAGTGGTGCACTGACAGCACAGTCATTGGTTTTGGGCTTGATGCATGACTTAAATGCCCTATTGGAGAGTGATACTCCACCTTGTCGTAAGCAGATTGAGGCCGCCATCCACAACGCAAAAGATGCTGCAGGCTGGATCCTGGAAGATGTTGTCACCAGTGCTGAGCGTGTGCGGCGACGTACGGAATACATTGCCGGGATGGTCAAGGGACGCCTGCCAGAGCCTATCCTGGAAGCAGATTCCATTCTGGGAATTATTCAACAGGTGCAAAAGACCCTTGGACGCTACGCAAAGAGCCGCGGCATTGACCTCTACTGCCATGTCGATGCATCAACCTATCCGGTCTCACATGACAAAGACCAAATGTATGATGCGCTCTATAACCTTGTAAACAACGCGCTTCAGGCTACACCAGATGGCGGTACCGTCTCGATCACTGCGTGTAACAGCATTCACAATCCATCTATGGTAGAGATTAGCATCACGGACACAGGGCATGGAATGACCGAAGAAACCCGTAGCAAGCTGTTCACCGATGAAGT
>CAIWTR010000138.1 GCA_903915615.1 uncultured Armatimonadota bacterium | reverse complement strand
GGAGCCGATATAGGCAACAAATGCTGTGATGCCATCATCCCAGGTCAGCGTGTCACCAGTTGTAGGCGATGCAAGCGTCCCGACAGCAATAGAAACACGAGGCTCTGGGAGCCATGATTTGCCACCCGCTGCGGCAATCAGCATCATCGTGGCAGGCACCGCGACAACGGGAAGCGTGATAATCACCCCCACGATCATCATGATGACGATGTTCTGACCGCTCAGCTTGCCAATCGCAAAGGCTCCACCCAGCTGTAGCAAAATCAACAGTGGCAACGCGAAGGAAACAAACTTCCAGCGTCCAAAACGAATCGTGGCGCTCCAGAGCAGAAGCCCGATACCGCTAAGTCCTGCGATCAGCATCGCCCCGATGCCAAGGCTATACGGCAGAGTTGAGCGCCCTGCCCGTGCTTCTCCATCGGAGCGGAGCGTTGCAGCCGTAGCCTTATCGCCACTCCGGCCCGCAGCGGATGCAAGGACAAATGGCTCGAGGGCCCCGAGGCGCATTTTCTTAATCCGCTGCGTCAGGTCGCCTGCTGGCCGTGCACCATCATCGAATAGATAGGCCCAAAACCCCACTTCAGAGAGATCAATCGGGGCCTTCGGAGCCGTCTCCACCTTTTTAACTGTTTTGTTACTTAGTGATGTCGCGGCAGCATCCGCCTCAAGCGCATCCACAAGGAGCTGGCGATCATCCGCCTGAAGCTCTGCTTTTGCAAGACCATGCGTGATGATGGCGTAGCGCGCGTACCGGAGAGACAGAGTGTCTTCAGCGAGCTTATGCCATAGCTTTGAAGGGTTTCCAAAAAGCCCGGCGTTGGATTCATTGGCCCCCGATGCCAACCAGTAGCGCGTTGACATCACCGCCGCTTGGATGCTGGTCATCGCCGGTTGCTTGCGCACGATGGGGGCAGGCTCAGACTGTTTTCCGGTCACACCGGGCAGGGATGTAAGCGCGAACTCAGCCGCAAATGTCAGCATCGCGACGACAGCCCAAATCAATGCAATCGGGCTTGGACGCCAGCGAGGCGAGACGCCAAGCACAGCAGGTTCGGTTAGGTCGGACACGCTCTGTTACTTTGGATTCGCAGCAGCAAGGCGAGCTTCTGCAGCCTTCAGGTTTGGAGGTCCAGCGGGGTACTTTGGAAAGCGCTTGACGCATTCCTTCCACGTCTCAACCGCTTCCTTGAGCTTTCCAAGTCGTGAGTAGGAATGCCCAAGAAATGAGTAGGCTGCGCTTGTCACGCCGCCAACCTTAATTCCCTGCTCGAGGTACTTTGCAGCATCCTCGTAGCGCTTCGTCCGGTACAAATGCCCACCGAAGTTTGCATAAAGCATCCCTTGCGTCGGCGCTTTGCTGATCGCGTACTTTAGGAGCTCATCGGCCCCTTTGATATCGCCCATCGACCACAACAGCCAAGCCATCGAGTCGACAACTTCCTCATCATTGGGGTCAATTTCGATGATGATTCGCCCGAGGCCAACGACGCGCTGGTAGTCGCCATCGTGCCAGTACTTGTCGCCCTGCTCCCAGAGGCGATTGGCGATGTCATTCAAAATCGAATCTGCAACATCACCCGTCTTGGATGCCGCCGGCTTCGTCGGCTTGGATGCAGCTCCCTTGTTGATTGGACGCGGCGCCGTGGTTTGCGCAACAACAGGTCCGGTAACAGAGACCGAAAGCAGCGACGCGGCAACGATGCCAGCAAGCGACTTAGCGATGGTGTTCATGGTCCATCATACTCCGAACGGAACCAATAGACGATGGCTTATAGCGTGATGACACCCTGCATCACATGTGTGGCAGGCCCGGACAAATAGATAGCATCCTCAGGGTGTCCACCCCAGGTGACGGTTAAGGTGCCACCTTCGGATGTGAGTTCAACCGT
>CAIWTR010000137.1 GCA_903915615.1 uncultured Armatimonadota bacterium | reverse complement strand
GCCGCTTATCCTCTTTGGTACAGCCTTTGCCTGGGTTCACTTTCTAGATGCGACATCCGGTACCGTCTCCTTACCGCCCGGTAGTCGTCTGATCGAAACGGGTGGCTACAAAGGGAAGAGCCGCGAGCTTCCAAAAGCGACATTGTACGAAGCATTGGCGCAACGATTTACTATCTCAACGGATGACATTTGGTCCGAATACGGGATGTGCGAGCTGTCGAGCCAGTTCTATTCGAAAGGCATCGGAACCCGCTTAGTACCCACCCCAAGCATCCGCTCCGTTGCCATAAATCCCATTACCGGGGATGTTTGCCCTCCGGGCGAAGATGGCCTGTTGGTTCACGTCGATGCCGCGAACTGGTGCACGTATGCTGCCATCGAGACGCAGGACTGGGGCAATGTGGATGAGAACGGGCATGTTGCGTTGAAGGGTAGGGCACCGGGAGCGCGTCCCAAGGGATGTTCCATAGATGCCGATACGCCTTGACAGGTTCGGTGTCCGGTGCTAGGATACCGGCGTGTCTGCTGTAATAACCCGTCGCGTCCGTCGTACATCTGATCTTTTCACGGTGTAGTTTTCGGCGTTCGTCAGTTTTTACAAAGCGCAGCCAGCCGACCCGTGGGAAGTCTTCTTCCGACGGTTTTTTTGATTTTGGATTCGGTTGGCAAAGGGTGCCTCTCTTCGTAAAGTATCGAGGCAGGGATGGTTTTGGAAGCAATGATCAGCACTACTATTGTTGGCGCGAGTGGATATGGAGGCGGTGAGCTTGCACGGCTCCTCGATGGACATCCGGAATTTGATGTCGTTCAAGTCCTCTCCAATACGTTTGCGGGTAAGCCGTTTGCTGCCGCATTCAATGGTATGTATGGCACAGCAACCGGTGATCTGATTTGTGCTCCAACATCCGATGCGCCGACTGGAGAGCTAATATTTCTCGCTCAAGAATCGGGCTACGCGATGCGGGTTGCGGCGGATTACTTGGCGGCTGGCAAGCGCGTGATTGACCTTTCTGCGGACTTCCGATTGACATCTCCAGACGTTTATCGTGCTTACTATAAATCAGAGCCCGCAGCTGCTGGCCTGATGGAACATGCTGTGTACGGGATGCCTGAGCTATTTCGGGACAACATCAAGGATGCAAAGCTGATTGCAAATCCCGGGTGCTACGTTACGGCATCCACGCTTGCAATCAAGCCACTTCTCGATGCTGGGATGCTCTTGGGGAGCGGCATTATCATCGATGCCAAATCAGGAGTCAGTGGTGCCGGACGCAGTAAGAACGATGCGATTTACAAGTACTCGGAAGCAAACGAAGCGATGAGAGTTTACGGCGTCGGTGGTGTCCATCGGCATACGCCAGAAATCGAACAAAACCTCGGCGTGAACGTGCTGTTTACGCCGCATCTGGTTCCGATGTCCCGCGGGATTCTCGCTACCTGCTATCTTCCGGCCAAGGCTGGAATCACGCTTACTGCTGCATATGATGCCTTGGTCGCCGCGTATGCAAACGAGCCTTTTGTTACTGTTCGACCGCTTGGGGACTATCCATCGTCCAAAGATGTCGCGGGCACAAACCGGGTTCATATTGGGCTTGGCTTTGCAGAGGCATCCGGGACACTGATTGCCGTGTCCGCCATCGATAATCTCATCAAGGGAGCCGCAGGCCAGGCGATTCAAAACGCCAATATTATGTACGGTCTCCCGGAAACGATGGGACTGTCCCACGGAGGAATCTGGCCATGATGGATGTCCTTATCGGGCAAGGTGTGCTGGCTGCGAAGGGCTTTCGGGCGGGGACGGCGGCGTGTGGCATTAAGCGCTCCGGGAACACCGATGTCGTTTTAATCGCG
>CAIWTR010000136.1 GCA_903915615.1 uncultured Armatimonadota bacterium | reverse complement strand
TCCGCTTATCGAGTGCGCCATTTGTGCATTTTTGGTGGGATGGGGTTGCGTTCAGTCGCCCCCGGCTTACGGCAACGGCATAGCGAAGAGTGTGGTTGGTTGATGGCAAACGGCAGCCATCAGAGTTTGAGTGCAAAGTCCCGCGGAGCGATGTGGCCCTGCGGGACTTTGTGGATTTTCTGATTCTTGAGCACGGTATGTCTATCGAGAACGTCACGGCTTTGTAAGTCAGCTGCCCGGGTGGTCACGGCGCCAATGAACTTAGATGAATGTAGAGACTCTTGAAAAGAACAAAAAAGAAAATCCCCCTTTCTGAATAGGCTTCAAAACGGGGGTGTCTTTGTTTCGAAGTGCTTTTGCGTTTACGCGATTGCCTTCTTTGTCCGATAGCCTTCCGGGTGATCGCGGCGCCAGTTGTACGCATGCTCAATAATCGTTTCGATGTCGGGATACAGCGGGTTCCAGCCGAGCTCGGTACGAATCCGCTCACAGCTCGCCACCAGGCGCCCTGGGTCGCCTGCACGGCGCGGTGCATCCACAGCGCAGATATCGACATTCGTGACCTTACGTGCAGCTTCCACAGCTTCCTTGACGGTCGTACCGTATGAGTTACCGAGGTTGAATGCACGCGTCTTCTCACCAGCACGGAGGTACTCCACTGCCCGGATATGCGCATCCGCGAGGTCTGTCACGTGGACAAAGTCTCGGAGACAGGAGCCATCCCGGGTATCCCAGTCCGTCCCAAAGACCTTGACTTCTGAGCGCCGTCCAAGGGCGGTGTCGATAATCAACGGCAAAATGTGTTGCTCAGGGGTGTGGTCCTCACCAAGGCGACCCTTCGCATCCGCGCCTGCAGCATTGAAGTAACGCAGCGAAACGGACTTCAGGCCAAATGCATGGTCATAGTCGCTGAGTATCCGCTCAAACATCAGCTTGGTCTCGCCATAGGGGTTTGTCGTCTTCTGTGGATGGTCTTCTGGAATCGGCAGAATCTGTGGCTCGCCGTAGGTCGCGGCAGAGCTTGAGAACACAAAGTGCTTAACGCCATTTTCCCGCATCGCACGGAGGAGCATCAGGCCCTTACCCACATTGCACTCGTAGTACTTCGCAGGGTCAAAGACCGAGTCACCAACCGATGCATACGCACCAAAGTGCATCACAGCATCGATGTTATGCTCGCGGATTGTCTTCCCGACAAGATAGGCATCCCCGTAGTCGCCGTGCACAAATGTTGTGTCGAGGCATGCTTCGCGATGTCCGAGCTCCAAGTTGTCATAAATGACAACATCGTGTCCGCGCTCCTTGAGCAGCAGGGCTGTGTGCGAGCCGATGTAGCCGGCGCCGCCAACGACGAGAATAGCCATTGATTTTCTCCAAAAAGGTGGCTGGAAATACGATATTTCCAGCGTGTTTCACCTTTTATTATGCATCACGCGGCGCACGACTGGAGGGCTTTTATGATGGTCAACGTCGAAACGTACAAAGACCCACCGGCCGGGTTGGCGGGTTGGTCTCAGCATTTGGTAACGGGAGTGTGACTACTCCGCGATGGCGAGCGAGCCGATCTCTGGCTAGACGCTGCCGACTACGAGAATGGTTGTTCTGTTTTCAAAAGTCGACTGGAAACAGGTCTGATTCATATTGATGACATCAAACGCTAAAACGTACAAAGACCCACCGGCCAGGTTGGCGGGTGGGTCAGTGATAACTGGTAACGGGAGTCTGACTACTCCGCGATGGCAAGCGAGCCCATCGGGTCCCATGGGTCCAGCACCGTTGCCGGCGTTTCCAGTAAGTCCAGGACATCCTTGCTGATGTACTGCTTGTCGATCGCAACTTCGTAGACGTACTGGTCAAACCACGCATCGGTCATCGTGAGGTAGCCAACTTCGCCGACGGCCTCGCCCCATGAGTTTTCAACACGCCACTGCT
>CAIWTR010000135.1 GCA_903915615.1 uncultured Armatimonadota bacterium | reverse complement strand
ATTGAGCTGGCGGAAGAAGTCAGGATTTTCCATCCAGACCTTCAGCCATGCAGCCCCCGCCATCCCGAGACGCGGCTGGAGCATTTTTGCGATCGTGAAGTGGCCATCGATGGGGATGTTTGCCTGGGCTGGCGGGAAGAACGTGTTGTTTCCAAGTGCCGGGTGGTTTAGCAGGTCGTACTGCGGAAGCAGGGTGTAGAGGTTGTTTGCCGTCGGGTCCTGGAAGCCAAGGCTTGGGTCACGCGCGATGATGCTGGCTGCGGCGCGCGCAAAGCCCTGTTCCCACGCATCGTAGTGGAAGGCCAGCGGCCCATGATATGCGTGGATGAGGTTGAGCAGAAAGGCATTCGCAAGCGTATCGATGCTTCTGTAGAGCGGCAGGTAGATGCGGTTTTCGCTTACATTGTAGGCACCGAATGCCAGCCGTTCGACATCGGTTGCGGTACCGGTCTCGAAGAAGCCCATGCTCTTGATGGCGACCGTGCTGGTGGTGGATGGCTTGCCGTAAATGGCATCCAGCTTTGGTTTCACAACCTCGTAGAAGTTCTGAAGAAAGTCCTGCAGCACGATCGGGTTGCCGTTGGAATCCGCAAGGCTTGCGCCGTTGAAGCCTTCAAAACTGAGTGTGATGTTGCCGTTTCCAAATACACGCGTTGTCTTTTTGGTTGGAGGTGCGACGATGCGTCCTGAGACCCGGTTACGCACCAGCGTGGAAACGGGGAGGATGGCCTTTGGCTTGCCTGTTGGCTGAAATTTTGTCCCGATGGCCCGTTGCTGTGATGACCAATAAGCGCGCAGGCGACGCTCAACCGTGGGCTGTGTTGCAGCACCTTTACCCGTAGGGACATCGATGATCAGAGCTTCCTGCGGCCCGCTTGAGACGGTTGCAAAGCGGTCATTGATGATGTTTTTGCCACGTCCGATGCCTTGAGCATCCGAGCGCGGTGCGGCTATCGCGAAGGTGAACGCGGCGATGACAACGGTGATCGCAGCACGCAGACGGAGTAGTGGAAACGGTTGGGTGAAAGTCATCATAGGTGTGCACACTCCGCGCCGGGCGGTGATTGGTAAGACACTCACAACGGGGCCAAACTTCACTGCAAGGCCACGTAGTTATGTCAGATGTTACCCTGCCCGGCACTGGGCATCCCGTCGAAATCCGGTTTGGTTGGATTAGCCAAACTTCAGTAGCTGCTTGAGGACTTTGCCTTCATCCGATGGGCCGATATAGCGCTGTGCCAGCCCTTGGTAGCGATAGCTAAAGCGATGTGGGTTCAGCCCGGCGGCGTGCATGATGGTTGCTTGGAGGTCGCGGATACCGACGGGGTCTTTGGTGATATTGTAGCCAAGGTCATCCGTTTCGCCGAGGGAGATACCGCCCTTGATACCGCCACCCGCCATAAACATCGTGAACGCGTGTGGGTGATGGTCCCGGCCGATCAGCCCCTTTTTGATCTCTGTGTTGACGTTGTTCTGCATCATCGGGGTACGGCCAAACTCGCCGCCCCAGACGATTAGGACATCATCCAGCATCCCGCGCTGTTTGAGGTCGGTGATCAGACCTGCAATCGCTTTGTCGATTTGTTTCGCTTTGATCGGCAGGGTTTCATCGAGGGATTCACCTGGGCTTGAGCCATGGTGGTCCCAGCCCCAGTCAAAGAGCTGGACGAAGCGCACGCCGCGTTCGACGAGACGTCGCGCGAGGAGGCAGTTGTTTGCAAAGGATGGGTCATCGGCTTTATAGCTGGTCCGCGGGTCGGCCATGGTCTCAAGGTCATTCCGATAGCCCGGCTTTGCGCCGTAGAGGTCAAGGATGTGCTGTGGTTCCTTGCTGATGTCCATCGCATCCGGGACGGAGACTTGCATTTGGTAGGCGAGTTCGTATTGCTTAATGCGAGTGACGGTTTCGGGGTCGCCGAGGGATTTTTCCTGGAGGGTGTTCAGCTCGCGCATCGCATCCAGGGTTTGGCGCCGCAGGTCACGGTCCATCCCGGCGGGGTTTGAGAGGTAGAGGACAGGATCGCCATCCGTGCGGCATTGCACACCTTGGTAGACGCTTGGGAGAAAGCCCGAGCCCCAAACGGATTTGCCAGCATCCGGGACTTTACCCGCTGAGCAGAGCACGACGTAGCCCGGGAGGTTTGCAGTTTCGGTGCCAAGGCCGTAGGTGACCCAGGAGCCGAGGCTAGGATAGCCGAGGCGGGGCTGCCCAGTCTGCACGTAGAGCTGCGCAGGTGCGTGATTGAACTGATCGGTGTTACAAGAGCGAATAACGGAAATGTCATCTGCGACTTTTCCGATGTTTGGGAGCAAATCAGAAATGACCTGGCCGCTTTGCCCATGTTGTTTGAAGGTGAAGAGGCCACCGAGCATCGTTGGGACGCCACGGATGAAGGCGAAGCGCTTGCCCTTGAGGAACTCATCCGGGCACTTTTCGCCATTGTGTTTGCGCAGCATGGGCTTGTCATCAAAAAGCTCAAGCTGGCTTGGTGAGCCTGCCATGTGCAGATAGATGACGGCTTTTGCGGGGCGCTTGCTGCGCTGGTCCGCCGTCGCTTCGCCCTTTGTTATCCGCTTAGGTGGCGCCGCGCTTACTGAGTCATCTAGAGCGCTGAGGGCGATCGAACCAAAGCCCATCCCAAGGCCGCCGAAGAAGTGGCGCCTCGTTAGGACTTTTGTTTTTTCGAATGCGATTTGCGCGGCAAGTTGTTCAGGCGACATAGTTCGAATATATGCGATTTGGGGTTTGTTCACCAAGTGTGTTTTTGGATGTTTGTAAGTTGCCACGGAAGCACGCCTTCGTCCAGACAAACATAAAGGCCAACTACTCGTTTGAGCAGTCAGCCTTTATGTTCACTACCTTACGGTCAACTACGGCTTCTGAGGCGCGCCTCCGCCAAATGGGAAGGCCGCACGTCCGCGTCCACCTCCGCGGTTACCATTTCCGCCGAGTCCGCCAAAACCACTTCCGCCACGTCCGATGAACTGCATGATGACCTTGGCTTCATCCTTGGTCAGCTTGCCATCCCTGTCTTTGTCCAATAGACCAAACGCAGGATTCTGAAACTCATCCTTGGTTACAAAGCCATCTGAGTTCTTATCAATCTGGCCAAACATATTCTCGAACATGCTGTCCATGGCTTGATCTTCATCTACGAGCTCAGTCGTATCATCCTTGCCGGCTGCGTAGTACTCGATGTAACCCAGCTGCATCTCATCAAATGTCTGTGGTCCCCAAGGCACTTCGCGCTTTGGATCTGGGTTGTTCTTGTTCGCGGTCGAGTTGTCAAACCAGCAGGTATATTCCAAGCGGCTGTTCTTTGGAACCATCACTGGCTCAGCGTAGCGATACGTGTGCTGCCAGTTGAAGTCGTAGCGAGGAACATCGAGGAGCAGCTTTCGCGTGCCATCCGGCATGACTAGCTCGTACTTAGCTGCTTTACCGCGGACGTGCATGTGCGGCATCAGCGCCGTCATCTTAATGTCCATCGGGACTGGCAGTGATGACACAACCTTGTAATTTGGGTCGCCAGCCGGAATACGGAAGCGGGTGTTTGATGCACCTGTGACCTTGATCTCATGTTCCGGTGCCTTGGATGCAAACCGGATACCAAGCTTTGTCTGGTCCGTAGCAGCTGTTCCATTGGTGGTGTAGTGCATTTGGAAGCGCAATACAGTTCCCTTTGGCAGCTTTTTCGCGAGGCCTTCTGGCCACGCCGCAGTCGATGTTCCAGGAACATACGCTGCAAAGAAGCTGGCACGCTCGTTGAGGTCTTCGACGCTGAACTGCCCAGGCTTACGGATGAAAATCAGGACGTGGTGAACAACCTGCTTTGCACT
>CAIWTR010000134.1 GCA_903915615.1 uncultured Armatimonadota bacterium | reverse complement strand
CAGTTGCGTTTAGCTGCCGCATCGCCGCATCGACAATCGGATACCCCGTCTTCCCTTCCATCCAAGCAGAAACAAAGCGAGGATCGTCCTGCCAAGGAATAGCATCCCAATGGCGTTGAAAACACCCATGAACCGAGTCAGGGCGGTGATACATAACCTGGGCGTAGAAGTCACGCCAAATGAACTCTGATGCGTACGTTGATGCCCCATCCCCATTCACCGTAAGTGCTTTGTGAAGCAACCTACGCGGCGACACTACACCAAAGTGCAAGTGTGGCGAGAGCTGTGATGTGCCATTTACAGCTGGAAAGTTGCGCTGTTCCTCATACTGTTGAATCTTGTTTTCACAGAATTCTGTGTAATGGTCGTATGCCGCGGATGATTGCATTGCGGCAAACATCCCGCTAGAAACAGGCACCTTCGGGTCCACACAAGGTTCAGTTACATCCAGCCAGCGCACTTCTTTTGGAGCAACACTCGGCTGTTCAGGCAATGATGCCAAGCAGCGCTTCTTGAATGGAGTAAAAACCGAGTAAGGCTTACCAGTTCCCGTCACAAACGCATCTGGGGCATAGAGATATTGGTCTGTACATGCGTGGACAGACACGCCTAACAGCTCTGCCTCGTTACGCACTGTGGAATCACGTTTTCTGCCTTCTGGTTCTATTTCATCGGAGAACCACAAATCCGTAATAGCATTGCGGGAAAGAAAGCGTGGAATCTCTGTTTCCGGATTGCCATCAAGGACGAACAGCTTTCCACCCAGAAGTTTGAGATCCTGTGCAAGGGATGCAAGGGTATCATCGAACATTTCGGTACGGGCGGCAAACGCACCCGACCCGGTCCTGTAGCGGCTGTCTCGCACAACAACGCACGCGACTTGATCGCCTCGTTCCACAGGTTTACGAAAGGCCTGAAGGTCATCTAGCCGGAGTGATCGTCGAAACCAGATTAGAGATCGGGACATATTTTCGTTTGCCTCTTAAACAAAGAACCGGGTAATGAAAATTACCCGGTTTGAGTGGAGGATAGCGGGATCGAACCGCTGACCTCTTCAATGCCATTGAAGCGCTCTCCCAGCTGAGCTAATCCCCCGAACGCTGAGGATTATACCACGCTAGTTTGCACGTTCAAGTGCATTAGCGTCCTCCGAGTCCAGACAGCGACACACCTTCTATAAAGTAGCGTTGCGAGAAGAAGAACAAGACTACGATTGGGAGAACGACCATCGTGGATGCAGCCATCATCAAACCTGGTTCTCCAGCATGATCCTGCTGATACAGCTGAAGTCCATAAGCCATTGGCATCTGTTCAGGACTGCTCAGGTAGATGAGTGGCCCCTGGAAGTTATTCCATGCCGCGAGTACTGCCATGATGGCAATTGCAGCAAGGGCCGGCTTGACTTGCGGAAGCATCACCTTCCAGTAAGTCGCAAATGGTCCACATCCATCTATCTTGGCAGCATCTTCAAGCTCATTCGGGATGCCAAGGAAGAACTGTCGTAGTAGAAAGATATTGAACGCGGAGCCAAAGAATGCAGGCACCCAGAGTGGTCTCAACGTGTCAATCCAACCTAGCGACCTGAAGATGAGGAACTGCGGCATGAGGGTTACCGCACCTGGAATCATCATCGTTGCAAGCATCACCTTGAACCATCCCTCACGCCCTGGCCACTTTAGCCGTGCAAAGGAGTAAGCGACCATCGATGATGAAAGAACCGTACCAAGCACACTGAGGATGGTTAGAATCAAGCTATTCTTAAGAAATGTCCAGCCGTAGTACGTTTCCGGTGGCAGATACATCAGCGCTTCAACATAGTTCATCCAGCGTGGCTCAACGCGTCGGACCTT
>CAIWTR010000133.1 GCA_903915615.1 uncultured Armatimonadota bacterium | reverse complement strand
TCTGGGAATGAAACTGATTGGATGTCCGGATGGTAGCATCGGTGGATGCAGCCCGTCTTAAAGCACCGTGATCTTCGAGAGCTCGGGGTTGTCGCTGGGTTTTGGACACTGATCACGGCGTTTCTGTTCTGGCCGGTTGTCATCGGGGCTAAGTCCGTTTTTTTCGGCGACCTCGCGCTTTACTTCATCCCACAGTTTGGAAATATTGCTGCAGCCCTGCACGAAGGAAAGCTGCTTTTTTGGAACCACACAATCCTTGGTGGGGTACCGCATGTCGGTAATCCGCAAGGCTGGCTACTCTATCCGACGGTATGGCTGAACGCATTCCTCCCGGCATGGCATGTGGCTGGGATTATCCCGGTTATTCATGTACCGATCGCTGCAATCGGGATGCACTTTCTAGCTA
Source organism: uncultured Armatimonadota bacterium (assembly GCA_903915615.1). Taxonomy (GTDB): domain Bacteria; phylum Armatimonadota; class Armatimonadia; order Armatimonadales; family Armatimonadaceae; genus CAIRTT01. Next base: position 3,281 of record CAIWTR010000133.1, on the reverse strand, counting down.
GGCGAATCGGATTTTCACTCCTTGCTTCGATGGTTGCTGCAGGCACGTTTGCATTTTCGAGTGTGCTGCTGACGAAGGCGCAGTTTCCCAATATGGTTCAGGCCATTGCGTGGACGCCATGGGTCTTGGCGGCGGTCATCATCTGTATACGAAGGCCCTCGGCTAGTGCTGCTGCGTTTCTCACGGTTGTGGGCAGCCTGTCTATTTGTGCCGGCCATGCACAAATCACGTGGATGGATGCGCTGTTAAGCATAGCCATTGTTGCGTGGAAGTGCCGCTCCTGGCGGACGTTTGGTTTTCTTAGCACCGCGGCAGTCGGGATCGTGTTGCTGTCTGCTACATACATCTTGCCGATGCTCGAAGTCGCTGCGTGGAGTGGCCGTGATCATATGTCGCTTGCTCAAGCGAACCGGTTTCGTGTGCCCCTGAGTGGAATGGTCAGTTACCTTTCCAATGTATATGCTGGCGGAAATCCCAGTGTGACCCCAGGATTTCGCTGGAGTGGCAATTCCTGGGAGGTGTCTGCCTACTTTGGCATCCTTGCTCCAGTGATTGTGTTGTTAATGGCCCTGCCATTGATGTTTGTAAAGCATTCATTACGAAGACTCGTGTTTGTATCGATCCTACTGTGTGCATTCGGATGGTGGTTGTCATTAGGTGTTCAAGGTGGACTGTTCCCGGTCGTATTTCGCTTTGTTCCCGGGGCAAAAGCCTTTCATGACCCTGCACGGTTTCTCCATTACGTTCATCTGGGAGTCCCTCTTGCTATCGGTGGAGTACTCTCCATTCTCGAGATATCCAAGGGGGGACGAATCATCAGTCCGGTTCTCGGTTTGGTGAATATCGCATCGCTATTGTTGGTTGCTCCCAGTTGGTACCCATTGGTACCTAGTCAAGTCTGGCTGGATGCACAAAAGTTCTACAAGCCTATGGAGTCGTCGGTCGTCTATACGCAAAGTGACCGTTCAGTCTGGCTGACATATGCAAATCCAAAGACGTTTGCTGGTGTTCAAACGGACAAACAGGTTCGTGACTTTCTCATGTCCGGCATTCCGAACATTACAGGGACATGGGGTGTGGTCAGTGTGGGTGGGTATGAGCCGGTCGCACCAAAGTCAACGATGGCGATGCAGGGCTGGACGGGTGCGAAGCCGCAAGTGAACACGGCTGTGTTATCGGAGCTTGGCGTAACGGATGTAATGACGTCGTCTGGGACTACATCAAAGCTTCCAAACAACAACGCTGAGCAGGCAGAGTCGGTGAGGCGTGTCACGAATGGCTGGGATGTACATCCGGTTAGCCCGAAGGATAGTGTTCGTATTAAAGCTTTACGGACGGCTGGTTGGAACGTCGTGAGCGGGCAAGTCGTGATTGATTCGGACTCTGAATCCCCCGGTGAGCTACTTGTTTCAGGTACGGGAAAGATCGCTTATCATCCAGCGAGTTTTCGCATCGGATTGTTCTTCACCTTGATTGCGCTTGGTATACTAGCGGGAATCACTCTGCATACGGTGCAAAACGCACGGAAAGTATGACGCATGGCTGAAATCAGCATTGAAATACAAACCACCTCCGATGTTCCGGTTGTCCGGATATCTGGCGAGCTTGACATAGATCAAGCGGTTCGGGTTCGGGAACAGCTGGATAAGGTCATCGATGCGGGGACGGTGCGGTTTGTGATTGACCTTTCGGATGTTTCCTACATCGACTCAACAGGTTTGGGGATGTTGGTTGCGGTCCACAAACGTTTGGTTACAGAGCAGGGATTTTATGTGTTGACGGTGCCTCGTGCATCGCAGCGTAAGGTGTTTGAAATCACCGGCCTTAGTACGGTGTTGATAATTATGGAGTCGCTGGAAGATGCACTGACCCACATTAATGGGTAAGTGTCAGGTGTTTTCAGGAGGTACGGATATGAACAGTACGGTACGTGTCGGGTGGATGTCCGCCCTCGCGGTTGCAACGTTGGTCTCGATCGGTGTTGGTGGCTGTAAAGCTCCCAAGGACGGCGGAGCTACGGGTGAAACATCCACGAAGGCTACTCAAAACCTTGATATCAAAACGATCAAAGTAGGTGAGTTCTCATCCATGACGGGTGAAACGGCAACGTTTGGCCAAGAGTCGGATGCTGGCATTCAGTATGCAGTTGCTGAGATCAATGCTGCGGGCGGAATCGATGTCGCTGGTAAGAAGTATCCAGTGGCGGTTGAGCTGCAGGATGACCAGTCAAAGCCTGAGGAAGCAAAGACCGTTGCGGTTAAGTTCGCATCGGATTCCGATATTGTGGCTGTTCTCGGTGAGGTTGCATCCAGCCGGTCAAAGACCGCTGCACCTGAATATCAGCGCGCGGGCATTCCGATGATTTCGCCTTCATCGACCAACCCGGATGTCACCAAAGTCGGCGATTACATTTTCCGTATCTGTTTCATTGACCCATTCCAGGGCTACATCATGGCGAAGTTCGCCAAAGATGAGTTGAAACTCACGAATGTCGCTGTTTTGCGTGATCCATCCCAAGACTACTCTGTCGGCCTTGCGGATGCGTTCATCAAGGAATTCACGGCCATGGGCGGCAAGATTGCCACCGATGTTAGCTATAAGGCATCGGATTCTGACTTCCGCTCCCAGCTTGGGCAGGTGAAGAATGCGAATGCGGATGGCGTCTTTATCCCAGGGTACTACGGCGAAGTCGGAACGATTGCACGTCAGGCACGCGAGATCGGCATCAAGGCGCCTCTCATGGGCGGTGATGGCTGGGATTCATCCGAGCTTGTCAAGGGTGCTGGTGGCGCAGGTGGAGCACTGGAAGGTTCATACTTCTCGACCCACTACTCTGCGAGCGAAACATCCAAGCGTGTTCAGGACTTTGTAGCTGCCTACAAGAAGGCCAAGGGCAAGGAGCCAGCAGCGCTTGTGGCGCAGGGCTACGACGCAATGATGATTCTTGCAGATGCAATCAAGCGTGCAGGTTCGTTTGAGCGCGCCAAGGTTCGCCAGGCTCTTGCTGAAACAAAAGACTACGATGCGGTTACCGGACGGATTACGTTGGATGAAAATCGTAACGCAAACAAGTCTGGCGTAGTTGTGCAAGTCAAGGGTGACAAGTTTGTCTACACAAAGACAATCGAACCAAAGCAGTAGAAAGGCAATGCGGGCAGTGGTAATGCTCGCTGCCCGCTGACCATTTATGGACCAGTTTCTCCAAATTCTCATTAACGGCATCCAGCTCGGCAGTGTCTACGTCCTCATTGCTCTGGGTTACACCATGGTGTACGGCGTCC
>CAIWTR010000132.1 GCA_903915615.1 uncultured Armatimonadota bacterium | reverse complement strand
TTACAGAACGCTTGCAGATGCTGCGATGGACTGGCGGATGTGGGTGATGCTCGCGGTTGCGATCGTGATTTCGACCACCGTTCACGAGGCGGCCCACGCATTTGTCGCGGACAAACTCGGTGACCCAACGCCCCGCGAAGCGGGCCGGGTTACGCTGAATCCCCTACGTCACTTCGATGCCGTTGGCGCAATCTTAATGGGTGTTGCCATTTGGACAGGCCTCCCGATTGGCTGGGGCAAGACTGTCCCCGTGGATGGCACTAAGCTGCGCGAACCAAAGCGGACATCGATGGCAATGGTTGCCGCAGCAGGTCCCCTTGCAAACATCGCAGCAGCAGTGCTCTTTGCCGGCATCCTGCGCGTCTTCCTCGCGAGCGGCTTTGCAACACTGAACGAGTGGACGATGATGGTCCTGATCACCCTTGTGATCAGTGTTGGCCTCAATGTCGCACAGTTTGTCTTCAACCTCATTCCAGTGCATCCGATGGATGCCTGCACCATCCTCGCAAGCTTCCTCCCAGAAAGCATCGGCGTCCCATTCCTGGCCTTCATGCAAAAATGGGGTGCAGTTGTGATGATGGCCCTTGTTTACACCCACGTATTGGATGGCATCCTGATGCCACTGATCGTTACGATATTCCGCCACCTGATTGGTTTCTGATATGACAGCGCCTCCTATGAAACGTCTCCTCTCCGGAATGCAGCCGACTGGCTCCGGACGCCTCCATCTAGGTAACTATGAAGGCGCTCTCAAGCCTTGGATCGCTCTTCAGGGCAAGTACGAAATGTACTGCTTTATCGCTGACTGGCATGCTTTGACAACGATGGCTGGCTCAACGGACAGCATCGCCGATCAGTCGCGTGAAGTAGCCCTCGACTATCTATCGGCTGGTCTTGATCCATCGCAGGTCGCGATTTTTCGCCAAAGCGCTGTCCCACAACACGCTGAGCTAGCGGTTCTCCTCGGGATGCTTACCCCGGTCAGCTGGCTGGAGCGCGTCCCAACGTATAAGGAAAAGCGCGAGCATGTTGAGCGCCAGGAAGGCGGCTCGGATGCGAGCGTTAGCTTTGGTCTCCTCGGCTACCCGGTTCTCCAAGCGGCAGACATCTTGCTCTACCGTGCACATGTCGTCCCTGTTGGGAAAGACCAGGCTGCCCACCTTGAGCTGACACGTGAGATTGCGCGTCGCTTCAACCATTTGTATGCAACCGATGTCTTCCCAGAGCCACAGGCATTGATTCAGGAGATGACCGGGACGCTTCCGGGCCTCGATGCGGATGCAGATGGCAAGCTCCGTAAGATGTCCAAGTCGTACGGTAACTGCATCTATATGACCGATTCTGAGGATGATGTTGCAGCGCGCCTCAAGGGTGCATTCACGACTCCGACGAAAATGCGTAAGACGGACCCTGGTATTCCCGAGGGATGCTCAGTGTGTTTGCTGCGCAAGCTCTATGATGCTGACAACTACACGACGCAGTGGGATGAGTGCCGCTCAGGCGAGCGCGGCTGCGTGCAGTCAAAGCGTGAAACAACAGAAATCGTGAACGCGATGCTTGAGC
>CAIWTR010000131.1 GCA_903915615.1 uncultured Armatimonadota bacterium | reverse complement strand
GGCTTCGCGACATCGATGGGAGCAAGCGTTGATAGCTGGCCGGCTTTCACGACTTTCCGCTTAATGGCTGTTGCGAGCACCTCGACGCGGTAGCCGCCAGAACCAGGCTGCGGGAGGGCGGGAGGCTTTAGGTTGTCCGGAAGCTTTTGCCCCTGGGGCATATCGTCCATCGAAAAGCCACCCATTAAAGCGCCCATCGGGTTGTTAGGCCGTGTCGTCATTTTCTCCGGAGCGACAATGAGCAGCGGACCAAGCTTTGCAACATCCCAGTTCAGCTTGTCGGCAACGGCGGCGATGCTGTTTGCGGGGATCTTTTTGGCTCCCGCCGGCGGGAGGCCTGTTTGGCCATTCGTCTGGACATTGGTTTGTACACTGACCTGGCGGGCGGTGACAGGGGATGTCCCTGCAATCCCGAGTGCGGCACAGACAATAGTGATATCCCTAAGGCGCATAATGGTAACCCTGAAACTAACCGGCGTGATAAGAGTGATTATCTCATGCCCGGTAGACGAGCTTGGTCTTTCTCCCTATACCGCTGTTTGATAGGTTGACGTTCCGGCTTGGATGCCGATATCAGGGGCGTTCGACACGCTGCTTAATGTGCGCAAAGACGCGCTCGTGCACCGCGTGGCCAATCGACTTTGCCCATAAATCGAAGTAAGCAGCCGGCATCACATGGAGAGCGTAGTGACTTGTCCCGATGATGGTGGTCGTGCCATCCGCATTAGGCCTTAGCCGCATTTCGCCTGAAAGGACATCCGCGTGGCCGAGAATTTCCGGATCCCGTGGCTGCGAAACAATCTTGAATTTGAGGTGGCGGTTCGTTTCCGCGATGGTTATCTGTTCGCCAAAGACCAGTCCACCGGTGAAAATACAATCGCGTTTTGCACCCACTTTCGGGGCATCCGCGATGACTTCTACAGGCGCAGGGAGGCCGACTTTACACAGCCAATAACTTGGTTGCTCCGGGATACGTCCCATGCTGACGATTTCCGGCCAAAGCTCGGCGGGGGATGCGCGGATTGGCTGTGAGACAGTCGTCACGGATGTCACAAATGTCTTTGGAAGAACGGCATCAATTCCAATCGTCGCAAGCATTAAGGGAGCAGCAATCGCAAATGTCCGGTCACGCCGCGTGTATTTGACAATCAGACGCCCGATGCCAACGCCCATCAGTGTCATCGCCCAAATGAGCGGAAACGCAATCAAGACGCAAATCGTGCCTTCCCGGAAGAAGATCATCGAGCATGCCGTACCCACCAAAGGAAGGATGAGGCTGGACAGAAACAGTGTTGCCCGGCGAATTTCACCGCGGCCCATAACAAGCGCCATCACCAAACCCATCGCAAGCGGGACCGTAAGAAATATCGACATCCCGTAAACAGAGTTATCAGGACCGCTGCCGCTGGTGATAGCTTTAGCGATACCCATCAGGAGCATCCCGGCGATTAGACCCGTGATGTTTGCCAGAGCAATACGCTTCCCACTGATGTCACGCTGACCACCAGCTGGTTGCTGAGCGTCTTCACTATCCGGGAGGCGGTATTGCTTACGCTGGTCGGGCATCTGCGTTTAGTGGGCCATCGGGAGCGGGAGCTGTTTTTTCGCTACAAGCGTTGAGCTGTCATCCCGCACGATTCGGTTATAGTGCGCATCCCGCTCAACCGGGTCACGCCCGGCTTCCAGAATCATTTCCACCAGCTTTTGCTGAGAGAGGTTCTGGCTGTCGGAGTCTTTGTCGATCTCGTGGGTGATGGTGTAGGTGACAATTGTGCCATCGATGTCATCCGCGCCGTACCACTGCGCGCTCTGGGCGACCGGCGGCGTACACATCATCCAGAAAGCCTTGATATGCGGGAAGTTATCCAGCATCAGGCGGCTGACGGCAATCACGCGGAGATCGAGCTCGCCGGTGGTCGGCGGGATGTGCTCGAGCTGGGTCCCCGGGCTTGAGAAGGCCAGCGGGATAAAGGTGAAGAAGCCACCGGTTTCATCCTGAGCCTCGCGCAGCTTCATGAGGTGGATGGTTCGTTCTTCGACGGTCTCGATATGTCCGTAGAGCATCGTGGCATTCGTCGGCAGGCCGGCCCGATGCGCGGTCTTCGCGGTTTCAAGCCACTCGGCTGCCGTTTCCTTGCGCTGGAAGAGCAGGTCGTGGACACGGTCGGTGAGGATTTCCGCACCGCCACCCGGCAGACTAGCCAGACCATGGGCTTTGAGCTCGAGCAGCATTTCGGTCATCGGTTTGCCCGCAATGCTCTGGATGTGGATGAGCTCGACCATTGTGAATGCTTTGATGTGGGCATCCGGGCGGATGGCATGCACGGTGTCCAGTAGGTCGAGGTAGTACTGGTAGGGTAGCTTTTTGTCGATGCCGGCGACCATGTGGATTTCGGTCACTGGGAGGTGCTTTGTCCGCTCAAGCTTTGCCCGGACATCGTCCATGGTCATGCGGTACGGGTCTGGCCCGCCCTTTTGCGCATAAAACGAGCAGAATTTACAGCCCTTGTTACAGATATTCGAGTAGTTGATGTGCTGATTGCGCACATAGAACGTATCGTTGCCGTTCTTGGTCTCACGGACAAGGTTTGCCAGAGCGCCGACATCGGTGAGGCTTGGATGCTTCCACAAACGGACGCCATCATCAAAGCTCAGGCGCTTACCTTCCATCACTTTTGTGTAAATGTCCGAGATCGCGGATGTGGACAGCTTGCGGTGCAGCAGGGTTGGGCTCATGGGTTTTCCAGCTAACTTTGTGAAGACTTTCACGAGCAGTTTACCTTTAACCACCCGTTGATTACATCGCTCCGACATCGGCATGAAAAGGTAGACTGCTGGCATGGATGCGATACTCGAAGCGCTGCGGGCGATGTCGGTTTGGGAGTGGCTTGGGACGGTTTTTGGAATCGCCGGGGTGGTGCTGACGGCAAAGCGCAGCGTGTTGTGCTGGCCCGCGTGGCTGATTAGCATTATCGCGTACGGAGTCTTCTTCACCCAAATCAAGCTCTACGCGGATGCATCCCTACAGGTCTTTTTTCTCATTACGAGTGTGCTTGGATGGATTGCGTGGCATAAGGACAAGTCCACCGATGCGACAGCGGAGCTTGCTGTCACCTGGACGCCGGCGCGTGAACGTGTCGCGTATGCTATTTTGACCATCGTTGCGAGCATCGGAATCGGGTTTGTGTTTGATCGCTACACAGATGCGCACGTCCCGTATTGGGATGCCGGCTGCGCCGGCGTCAGCATCGCCGCCCAGATATTAATGATGAAGCGACGTATCGAGTCGTGGCACCTCTGGGTGGTCGTGGATGTCGTTTACACCGCCCTCTATGCCACCAAGGGCGCATGGTTGACGGTGATTCTGTATGCAATTTTCGCCGTGATTGCTGTTGGAGGCTTGCGCGAGTGGCGTAGGTCAGTCTCCAAAGGTGAGGCCTAGTCTCCGTCGCAATGCTTGCTTACAACTTCATATAACACGTGTCCGCTCAAGCTTACGCTTATGGTAGGTGAGGTGGGCATCCATCATTTTCAGCATTTGATGCGCGGTGACATTTCCAAGCATCCCAGTCTTTGCCATCACCTTGTGCTCAGGATCCTCAGCGGATTCCATCCACTTGATAAGTGCCGCGCCGGCTGAGTCAAAGCCTTGCAGTGCCTCTTGGAGGTCGATTTCCGATGGTGGCTCCATCTCAGGCGGGTTTGGAATAGGGATGCCCCAGTTCATGACCAGACATCCGATGGGAATCATAAGCGACTGCGTTGGTGTGCCTTCGATGCCAAGTTCAGCGGCTTCGACGATGGCGTTGACATAGAACTGCTCGGCGATAGCCAGATGTCCGATGACTTGAGCGGGCGACCAGGATGTTTGGTTCGCCTTTTGGGTTGCTTTGGCTGGGTCCAGCTGTCCGATGCGGTTACGAAAAGCCGCACGTCCTTGCTTGAAGCGCACGAGCAATGCTTGAAATGTCATATACCTTTATACGCCTATCCAGTAAAGTTTTCGTTTCATGGTTGTATTAATCACCACAAAATCGCGCAGATGAAGCCTCGATAAGGTTTGTTCAGCGGTTGAAACGGGTGTACAACACGCGAGGAAACAGAAGGGAATGAAGAGGCACAGTGTACAGACGTGTGAAGGGTCCGAGAAGGGCGCGGTGGTTGGATACTTGAGAGTCTCCACCGACGGCCAAGAGGACGGGAACGGCCTGGACGTTCAGCGTCAGCACATCGTGGCCTATGCCGCCGTCCAAGGAATCCAGATTGATCAGTGGTTCCAAGACGTGGAATCCGGGGCCAAGGAAGATCGGCCCGGCCTGGCCGCCCTACGTGAAGCCGTAAGGGCCGGGAAGGTTGGCCGGGTGCTTGATTACCGGATGGATCGTCTAGCCCGTGAGGCCCTCTTGGCCGAACAACTGTACAGGAAGCTTTCCCCGAAGGCCCGCGTGGTGTCGGTGTCCGAGTCGTTGGGAGAAGGGTTCACCGGGGACCTCATGCGGCGCATCCTGGCTGCCTTTGCGGACTATGAGCGGGCGGTGATCGCAACCAGAACCAAGACGGGCCGCCGTGAATCGGTTCGGAAGAACGGAACCTTCGCGGGTGGCCACGGTGTTCTCGGCTATCGGCCCGAAGGGCAAAGAGGGAACCCCGGTAAGGGTACCCTTCGGCTGATCGAACAGGAAGCCGAAGCTATCCGGCTGATCTTTGCCATGCGTGATCAGGGAACGACGCTTCAAAAGATCGCGGGAGAACTGAACGCCCAAGGCTTCCGAACCAAGGCCGGGGTCGAGTTCTCCCATGTCCAAGTCTTGAGAGTTCTGAACCGAGAGGCGTTCTATCGCGGCCAAGGCGTCATCACTCGAAGCGTTGAAGGTGCGGCTTTGGGGGCACACTCGGCCATCATAACTTAGAGGGGGTGAGCCTCTTATCGTTCATGACTAACGCCGGTGTCACCGTTGCTAAATTGTACTACACCAACAATCTCGCCATATGCGACGATCTTAAAACACTCGTTAGCTCGCATCCACTCTCTCACGTCTTCTGGTTCCAACGGCGGTGTTGGCCCTCGATGACGTGATGCCCACATTTCTGGAAATGCCACGCTTGCAAGCTGTATTTTGTTTGATAGAGTTGGTTGCCGAGTGTGAAATGAGAATGCCGAAAAGTTAGGGAACCAGCCCTCAAACTCATCACCTGTTCCAATTCTGGCCAGGATATCTGTCATCGTGCTTGCGTGTATAACTGGGACAGCATTTTCCAAAAATGCTAACAGAAAATCAGCCCGACTGCCCCCATGCTGCACTTGGTACTCGCATGCTCTTCTGATGTCATGTGGATGATAAGCCCCATCTAGGGTTGCTAGATAAACATACGCATTGGGATTATCGTGAACGGCATTCAGAACAGCTTCTCCAAAATTACCTCGGAAATGTTCCAGTATAAGGCCGCTAGAATGGATTCCCAAGATCACGAACTCCCCCTGTGAAAAGGTGATGACTAGCCCCCAGTTTTTCGTACAACTTAGTTAAGCGGCTATTGTAATCGGTTGCGGCTGAAGGCTAGGCTTTTCAAAGTTGTCCGGGCTCTCGTAACCCAGAAATGAATGCCTTCGGTGGCGATTGTACCAAGTCTCTATCCATTGAAAGTTGTCTTGTATTGCCGAGCGTCGGGTTTTGTACTTGACCCGATGAACCAGCTCTTGTTTCAATGTTGCGAAGAGGCTCTCCATTGCCGCATTGTCCCAGCAATCTCCTTTCCGACTCATACTCTGAACAAACTTGTTGTCTGCAAGCTTTTTTTGGAATGCATCACTCGTAAACTGCGTTCCTCTGTCGCTATGCACAAGTAGCCCAGGTGTCGTCTTTCGTTGGTTGATCGCCATTGCAAGTGCTTGCGTTGCGATTGATGCATCCAGTTTGCTGTGGAAGCTCCAGCCAACAATCCTACGAGAATACAAATCCATAACGACGGACAGGTATAGCCAACCTTTGTCGGTTGGAATGTACGTGATGTCGGTGACCCATTTTCGGTTTGCTGCCTCTGGCTTGAAGTTTCAAGCTAGCAAGTTCTCTGGATAACTTGCAGCGTGGACATGAAGTGGAGTTTGCCGATGCTTACGGCGAACGACGCCGCAAATCCCGGCATCTTTCATGAGCCTTGCAACCCGTTTCTCACTGCAGGCAATGCCCGATTTATGAAGTTCATCCCACGTTCGATGGCTGCCATAAGTTCCTCGACTCATAACATGACACGCCGTGATCGACTTCATGAGCGCCGCATTGCTAGACTCACGCTTTGATGGGCCACGTGTCATCCATGCAAGAAAGCCGCTTCGACCGACCTCAAACAAACGGCAGAGCCTTGAAACGGGAAACATTTTTGACAGGTCACGGATGACTGTGTATTTCACTTTTGGGCATTGGTGAAGATACCCACTGCCTTTTTTAGGATCTCATTGTCCTCTCGAAGACGGCGGTTTTCACGCAAAAGCTTCTGTAGTTCGGTGTCACGAGCATTTCCATTTCCTGGAAATGGATTTTCAGGATGCTCATTCGCAAGATCCACCCATCGCTGAAGTGTTGTCGATCCAATACCAAGATCACGGGCAACGGAGGTGACATTGTTTCGCTCGACTGCTAAGCGAACAGCCTCGGCTTTGTAGGCTGCATCATAAGAACGACGATCTGGTTTCATATGCACTATCCTTTCGAGGTCAAACCTCGGGAATCATGCTTAACTCAGTTGTACGTTTTTTCAGGGGGTAGTCACTTCAGTTCAAAGTGTAGCACTGAATACCCCACAGTATGTATACATTGCCCTATGTATGGGCTATACTCTGCACAGCGGTTAAATCCACAGTCGTAATCATTGGTTAGCGTAGAATCAACGCATGCCTTTCCCCAAGCGCCACTTGCCCTATGCCATCCTCATGCTTGTGGTGTCCGTCTTATCCATTCTCTTGCCGCAAACTGGTAACCCTGCAATCGCAAAGCTCGCGGGAACGATTGGGCACCCGGTTCACGATACGTTTCTCACGCTTGGCATTATGGAACTCTGGATGAACCGGCCAAAAGGCCACCGACGTGAGGGCCTCTTGGAATGTCTCCGCGTGACGGGGCTGCTGGCAGGCATCGTGTTGTTTTTCAAGGTTGGGACAACACTGCTGGCTAAGTGGGCCGCCGTAAGCCCAGCGATTGCGGCACTTTTTGGATGGCAGCTTGCACTCGGGATGCGTCCGGATGGCAAGCGGATGGATGGTTTTCCGAGTGGGCACACCTGCGCTGTAACGATGCTCGCCTGGATTTTGACCGACAAGTATCCAAAGTTTGGGTTTGCGTTTTACGGCTTGGCGGCTCTGATTGGTTATTCCCGCTGGGAGTCAAATGCGCATTACGGTTCGCAAGTGCTGGCGGGTGCGATTTTAGGCCTTGCTGTTGCCGGACTTACACAGCGCTTCCGTGATCGGGTCGGGATGGGACCCAAATCAGCCAACGCATAGAAAAAGCCTCCAGGACGTTATCCGATGGAGGCTTTCGGTTTCTAAACGACGCGAACGTGGAGCCTAAAGGCCATCACCATCACCGAGGCGGTCAGCCTGGTCCGTCGTGACCAGCGCATCGATGAGGTTTTGGATGTCGCCATCCATGACGTGGCCGAGGCCGAACTGCGTGTACCCGATGCGGTGATCGGTCAGACGGTCCTGCGGGAAGTTATATGTACGGATCTTGTCCGAGCGGTCACCGGAGCCAACCTGAAGACGGCGGCGCTCAGTGATGCCTGCCATTTGCTTTTCCAGCTCCATCTCGTACAGGCGAGCACGCAGAACGCGCATGGCTTGCTCACGGTTTTGAAGCTGGGAACGTTGGTTCTGACACGCAACCACCATGCCGGTCGGGAGGTGGGTGATACGCACAGCCGTTTCGTTCTTCTGGACGTTCTGACCACCCGCGCCAGCGGAGAGGTAGGTGTCAAACTTGAGGTCCTTCGCCGGGATATCAACTTCGACATCTTCGACTTCCGGCATCACGGCGACGGTTGCTGTGGATGTATGAATACGCCCACCTGACTCGGTCACAGGAACGCGCTGAACACGGTGGACACCGCCTTCAAACTTCATCTGGGAGTATGCGCCAGTTGCCTTAATGGAAAGCTGCGCTTCACGCATCCCACCTATGCCAGTGTCTTGACTTGAAATAACTTCCGCACGCCAGCCTTGGCGCTCTGCATAGCGGAGGTACATACGGACTAGCTGAGCACAGAAAAGCTCGGCTTCATCACCGCCGGCGCCTGGCCGGAATTCCATGATGATGTCCTTGTCATCCGCGGGGTCTTTCGGGAGGAGGAGGAGCTTAAGTTTTTCCTCGATCTGCGGGATACGTGGCTTGAGTTGTTCAAGCTC
>CAIWTR010000130.1 GCA_903915615.1 uncultured Armatimonadota bacterium | reverse complement strand
CCAGCTTTGGAATAACGTTGCACTTGCCAATCCGCTACATTTCCGACTCTTTTGAAGTTGAATTTTGTGCACGCGATGTAATTCTCACCGCTTGCTCCCTGGCTAACCGAGTTGAATTCGGTGAAGTCAGCCGCTAACGGGAAGCGGTCAACGAACTCACCGGATGCCATCAGGTGCATCGTGTTCAAACGGATATTCTTGGATCCATTCTGCCCAGATGTAAACAGCCAGGCTCCACCCTGCAGGTCACTGACAACCCGGATGATTCCCATGACGTTTTCTTGCGGTTTACCGGAGACGGCTTGTGCGAGCAGCTTGCCCCTCGCATCAAATTTCAGGAGTGCAATATAGCGACCAGGTGCACGGTCTCGGCTACCTTGGTTAACGGGTTCCAAATTACTGTCCGTGCGAATCAAATGCGTTGATTTGTCCTCTGGCTGTCGTCCTATATCTGATGACACAAGATGTCCATCGGCTTGATACTTCAACACGGCATTGTAGCGACCAGGGCGTCTACCCAGCTTCTGTTTGTCGAGAATCTGGACATGCGCGCCTACAAAAATGTTGCCAAACTTGTCGGTTGTAATATCAGCGGGGAAGTACTGAACCCCTTCCGTCGTTGGAGTCAATGTTGACCATGTCACCTTGCGGTTACGGGATGTTTTTACCGTTAGAATTTGCTGGTCCAGGTTCTTGAGGCGGACGATTCCCGTTGTGATTGCACCACCATCGGGCAGCTTGACTGTAGCCACCGCTTCGGACAGGATTACCTGATCTGCGGGTTTAGGTATGTATTCATATTGAATGTACCGTCCGATATAGGTTGGTGGCTGGTCCATAATCGGATTTCCCGTGGCCCGCGTGGATGGCTTTGGTTGATTGATTCGACCAAGAACGATGGGGGTGAGGAAGAGTCCGGTCAGGAGCAGTGCCGCAATCACCTGAGAAAAGTTGCGTGGTTCGGCCTTGTTGCCAACGCCAAATTCTTCTGCATCAGCTTCGATGTACAGGTCACCCGTATACCCAAGCTTCCTTAGGCGGTCTGCAAACTGTGTTGCCGCTTCGTTGTTGCTGCAGTTGACGGCAGCCTTCCAGCCACGTTCCAGACATTGGATGCGAAGCGCATCGAATTCTGTGCGCTGGGTTTCAAACGCCTCGGGATACCCGGAGAGCAGAATCTGATCTGATGCCAGTGTGTCGAACTCTATGGCGGCTTCCAGAGTTGCGGCTGCACTTTGGGATGAGAGGAGTGTGTTGCCGATACGCAGACACTCGATGTAGTCAATCGTGACCAGGGTTGTGTCGAATTTGACGAACCGTTCGGAGATAACGATGATTGGGCTTACACCAAGCTCCGCAAACGCATCTACCGCGGTTTTGCGCCACTTGTGCATGAGGACATCGCGGCTACGCTCATCGCTCAGTGGCCATGAAAGCGCAGTGAGCTCTGCGCGCAACATTTCAGCATCTGGGGCTATTGCAAGTAATGCCAACACGTACCAAAGCTTACGCGTGAGCTTTACATCTGCCGGTGAGCCATCCAATTGGACTTCTGCTCTACCCAACAACTTTAATAACGGACGCATAACCTCTATGTTACTTGACGGCAGGAGGAAATGAGTCTCATTACAGCTTCATCTTTATGGACTGGTATATACAAATTTTGGGGTGAGCATTGGGTGTCTTTGACTAAGCTGGTGCCCATAAGAAGTGCTTTGTCCATTTGTATTTCTGTCGTTCCACGGGTGGCTCCCGCGACCGTGGCCGGATTCGCGCATTTTGCTGCGGGAATCTGGGAGCTTCACGGGTTCGTCGATCAGCCATTGCGGAGCACTAGAACCGAGGTTTTAGGGCTATCTATCACTTGTGTGCTCGTTGAGCCGAGGGTAATCCGCTCAAGGAGTCCATGGCCCTTTGCGCAGACCACCAACAAATCTGCATCAAAGCGCTCTGCGGCATCAACCAGCACCGTCGCTGGTCTTCCTTCCATGACGTGCAGCTGTATATCCTGAGTTACACCCTTCATGAAGCGCTCCGTCTGCGCGAGGTGATCATGAAGGCGTTCACGGATGGCCCCAATGGTGTCAAAGCTGTCGACACCGATATCTGTGCTTCTGGCATCATCCGGGTTGAAGACAGTCACTAGGTCAATATGTGCAATTCCCCTAGGCATCCAGCCGATGAATTTGTGCAGGGCTGCATTGCAATAATTTGAGTGGTCGACTCCGATGACAATACGGAGATCACCAGTTCGGGACCGTTTTCGGCTGACAAGGACGCTTGCTTTGACCCCGGCGACCACCGTTGCCGCTGTGCTACCGAGAACGAAGCGTTCAATCGGCTTTGCGATGTTGGCATCCACGCAGACCAGCGTCGCATCCCGGCTGTCTGAGAGGCTGACCAGCTCGTACCTGGGATTTCCAATCGTGACATCGGTGCTGATGTAGTTTGGATCCACCCCTAAATCTTGAATATGTTGTTTGACTTTTGGGAGAAAGTCATTTGCCTTCTCCACTTCAGTGTCCGCTTGCCAAGCCATGAAGTCATTTCCACTGACGATGTCATTGGGGTAACCGGCGACAAGGTAGGGGGAGACGACATGGAGGAGGTG
>CAIWTR010000129.1 GCA_903915615.1 uncultured Armatimonadota bacterium | reverse complement strand
GTGCATCGCGCAGGGCGGGCTTACGGTTTCGCAGCGCGAAATCGATGCGATGACGGCCTACCACCGCTCGATTATGAAGAGTGAGCCGTTCGTCGAAGTCATCGCCATTACAGCGAAAAGCATCACTGGTGAAGCAACACCTGGCACAACGCTTCAGCTTGAAACCAGAGGACGCTTGGCCCCTGTAACCATCACAGAAAATCGCTGGCTCGCGACGCTGGACACAACCAAGCCAATCACCATCATTGCCACCTTAAATGGCAAAACAAGCCGTTTACCCGTCGGGCTCGGCAAGTTTACACTCCATCAACCATAAGCCGCTAGCGCTTGGTGGATGCCACCTCAGCCGCATCATCGGTTAGCGTTACTGAAGGCGCCACTGGCTTTTGCTGGCTCATCAGAGTGCGTTCTTGACACCCCTTGATCATCGGCAAAACGATACCAAGGATGACTGCGCCACCGATGGCACAGATTGGCTGCCAGATGGTTGCAATTGTATGTTTTTCTTGGATAGTCGTTTGACTTTGCATCGTTTTCCTCACCGTAATTCCACTACTATCGGGTGACATTGCAAGTCCTATACCAACTTGGATTTGACTTAAGGTGAACATCGAATTCTTAATAAAAAAGGACATCAAACCTGCCAAGAATACCCATGTGGAAAGTAGCACATTGGAAGCACTGAACCTTCCGGTAGGGCTTAACGGTCTATAGGAAATCGGTATGGATGGGAGTTTACAGCGGATGATTACAACACGGTTTACAACATTAGTTGCTGGATTTTCCGTCATCGCGTGTGCGGGTATCGCTATCCAGACGCCACCGAAGGCACCATCCAAGGCTGCCCCGAATCCCGATGCTGCATTCTTTGAAGCAAAAATCCGCCCGATGCTGACTAAGGAGTGTCTGCCCTGTCATTCGCGTAAGGCGGGTGCGGTGCAGGGTGGCCTCTCGATGGACACGCGGGTCGAGATGCTAACGGGTGCCAGCAAAGGTCCATTGGTTGTTCCAGGCAAGCCAAAAGACAGTCTGTTGGTCCAAGTTGTCCGACATCTCCACCCGACGCTCAAAATGCCACCATCTGGAAAGCTGACCGAAACACAAATTCAGACGCTTGAAGCGTGGATTACCAGGGGCGCATTCGACCCACGCGGGTCGCAGCAGCAGGTGGTGACACCGGAAACCAAGGAACAAAAGGAATGGGCGTACCGTAAACCTTTGCTTCCAGCGGTGCCGGCGGAAACAAATGGTGGGTGGGCATCCCTGCCAATCGACCATTTTGTCGCCGTTGCCCAGAAGCGCCACGGCCTACAGCCAGCACAGCCAGCAAACGGAAAGCTTCTCCTACGCCGTATCGCGATGGACATCACTGGCATCATGCCAACCGCAGCCGAGCTGGATGCATTTCCTGACAAACCAACGCAAGCGGACATCCGCAAAGTTATCGACACCTACCTCGCGAGCCAGGAATATGGCCGCCGCTGGGGCCGTCACTGGCTGGACATCGCCCGCTACGCGGAGTCGAGTGGCAAGGATGCAAACGTCGCGTATCCGGAAGCCTGGCGCTACCGGGACTTTGTCATCGACAGTTTTAATGCGAACAAGCCATACGATGCGTTTATCCGCGAGCAAATCGCAGGTGATCTGCTCCCTTCTGCATCCACATCCCTTACAGCAACCCAAACCATCGCTACCGGCTACTTGGCTATCGGGACGAAGTCGCACACGGAGCGCAACACGCGGCAATTCCGCCTGGATGTCGCAGATGAGCAAATCGACGCCATCGGGCAAGGGATTCTGGGCCTCACGGTCGCCTGTGCCCGCTGCCACGACCACAAGACCGACCCGATTTCCCAGCGGGCTTATTACCAGCTGGCTGGCATTTTTCTAAGTACTGAGACGCATACAGCATCCGCGCCGACCAATCAGCAACGCCAGGGCTCGGATGGCATTTCGCTCGCTCAAGATGCTGGCGTGTACCGGCCGGCGGGTCTGACTCCCTTTGAGCAGCGTCTGATGTCAAACCAGTTGGCTGGGCTTGTTCAGCAGCGCGATGAGCTGATTCAAGCGCAGCGTCGCAACCGAACTGCTGGTAATGGTGGCCTTGTCGCACTGCAATCCCGTATCAGCGTGCTTGAGCATCAGCTTAGCCGCTACGATGCATCCGGCCGGCTGAAACCCTTCGCGATGGGAGCATCGGAGAAGATTATCCTCGAAGACAGCCCGATATACACACGCGGTGAGCGGACGCAACCGGGTGAAGTCGTACAGCGCGGTATCCCAGCGTTTCTCGGTGCATCGACCGAAACATCCGTTCCGCGCACCGCAAGTGGACGTCTTCAGGTTGCGGAGTGGCTGGTCTCTAAAAACAACCCGCTGACAGCGCGCGTTTTCGTGAACCGCGTTTGGCACTACCTCTTTGGGCGTGGGCTTGTCGCGAGCTGTGACAACTTTGGTGTGACCGGGATGCGTCCTGACCACCCAGAGCTCCTCGATTACCTCGCCATTCGCTTTATGGAGAATGGTTGGGATGTCAAAGGTCTCATCCGCGACATCATGCTCACGAAGACCTATCAGCTCGATTCGACGCCGGGGGCCAAAGCCGCACAGCTTGACCCGGAAAACATCCAGCTGTCCCACCAGCGCGTTCGCCGAATGGATGCTGAATCGATCCGGGACAACATCCTTGCGGTGAGTGGAGATTTGGATTTACGGGTACCAGATGCCTCCCCGATGGTCAAAGTGGATGGTCAATTTGCGCGCAGGCCAGCGTTCGACCCACAGACATTGACAATCCCCTACCGCTCGGTTTATCTCCCGATTGTGCGCGACACCCTCCCGGATTCCCTTGCCGTATTCGACATGGCTGAGCCATCGCTGGTGACAGGCGTTCGTGAAGAAACGACGGTGCCATCACAAGCGCTGTTCCTCTTGAATGCTCCATTTGTCATCGATGCTGCAATAAAGGCATCGGGACGTATTCCAGTAGCGAGCCGGACCCAGGATGAACGGATTGAGAGTGTATTCCGGATGATCCTTGGGCGGATGCCAAGCGCCAAGGAAGTGACTGCAAGCAAGGCATTTTTGGATAGTTTTGTGCCGGAATCGCAGTCAAACAGTGGTGTTT
>CAIWTR010000128.1 GCA_903915615.1 uncultured Armatimonadota bacterium | reverse complement strand
GAACAATGTGTATCGCAATGCGTATGGCCTTACGGACATCTCTGGAAATGTCTACCAGTGGTGTTTGGACTTGTTTATGCCATACGGTCCGGATGCGTTGACAGATCCGAATGTGGTGACATCCGCCACGGCGAAGCTGCGGTGCGCGCGCGGTGGCTGCTGGAACATTAATGACCCAGTCGATTTCCGCTGCTCGGACCGTAGCCGCTTCCGCCCGGATTTACGGGTGGACTTTATCGGCTTTCGTCTTGCGGCCGGGTAGGCCAGGTTGATGTCCATCGGCAAACAGCTCTCACGTTATCCAGCGCTAAAAGCGTACGTTGAGTCCTTGTGTTCGATTCCAGCAGGCACGTTCCAGATGGGATGCGCATCCGGCTACATCATCGAAAAACCTGTCCATAGTGTTATGCTGTCGGCATTTCGGATGGCGGCGACGCCCGTGACCGTTGCCGTTTGGAAAGAGTATTGCAAAGCTACGAGCACACCTCTGCCGAAGGAGCCGAGCTGGGGTTTCATCGATGACCATCCGGTTATCTATGTGTCCTGGAATGACATCATGGGCATCGATGGCAAGGGCGGTTTCTGTGCATGGGCGACCGAGCTCGCCGGCATCAAACTCATGCTCCCGACGGAGGCGCAGTTTGAGTACGCCGCACGCGGTGGTCAAAGTTGGCTGGAGTACCCTTGGGGAAATGGGTTTGACGATTCAAAGCTCTGGTGTTCAAAGCCCACTGATCGCAAGTCAACTGCCCCTGTTATTCGACCATCGAACATATTCCGTAACGGTTACGGCTTGACTGACATGGTCGGAAATGTGTGGGATTGGTGTTTTGACTTGTATGCACCGTATACGAGTGCATCTGAGACGGATCCGATCGGTCCAAATTCCTCGTCTGATACTCGCCGTTGTGTTCGCGGCGGTTCGTGGTACTACGACGATCCGGAGTTCTTCCGGTGCGCTAACCGTGGCTGGCTCGGCCCTGATAGCAGGGACGACGACTTCGGCTTTCGTCTCTCCGCAGGACCGGGCTAGAATTCGGTTTACCGGGGCTGCTTTCGGCAGCCCAAACTAAGACATCCCCTCACCCCGCCACCATAAACTCCAGCTCCCCGTACAGCTCCAAACGTTCTGGCAAGCCCGCGGCTTGTTTGACAAACCGCGCTTTGCGGCGGGCGGTGCGGCGGGGGAATACGCCAACTGCTGCATGTGTATGGAAAATCATGTACAGCTGCTTACCGACCGTGAGCAGCTGGCCGCATCCGGTTCCGTGCACATCGGCTGACTCGACTTGAATCGGATTTCCCGCGTGCCGTGTCCACGGACCAAAGGGCGTCGCGCCCGTCGCATACCCAATCGCATACTTCGGATTGCGGAAGTCGTTTGCCGTGTAAATGAGATAGTAGACATCCCCGCGGCGGTAGAGATTGCCCGCCTCGACCACGGGCCAGTTGGCATCCGATGCGTTTTCCCAAGGTAGCTCCGCACGCATCGCCTCACGTACACTGGACATTTCATAACCAGAGAGGTCACCGTTAATCCGTGCGATAAAGATACGGTTCCCGCCGCCAAGACGGACAAACACAATATAAACCGTGCCATCTTTGTCAACAAACCAGTCGGCATCGATCTCTTTGCCAATACTCGCCATCGGTTCGCGGCTCCCGCTGACACCTACAAATGGACCCATCGGGCTATCCGAAACCGCTACCGCAAGCTGCTCATTCGCCGTGTACAACAGGTAAAACTTACCGCCGCGCGCCAGCACACAGCCCGCCCAGAAACCACGGCGTCCATACGCATCCCCGCGGCGTAGCGCCAGCTGCGGCTTCTCCCAGTGCAATGCATCCCGTGACCGCCACACTGGCAACCCCTCATCCGGAGCCGTATCGTTTGTCCCATAGAGGTAAAACCATCCCTTGTGCGCAAACACAAATGGGTCGGCAAGCGGGACATGGCGGGGCGTTTCCATTACGCGGTCACGCCAGCAAGTATCCCGCGCACATTCTCAACCGTCGCTGCTAGCAAACGCTTCCGGCTCGCATCCGTGCTCCACGCAACATGCGGCGTCACAATCGCATTCGGATGGCTGGTCAACACATGCCCATCACGCGGAGGCTCGGTCTCCATGACATCTGATGCATAAACACCAAGCTGCCCACTGTTAAGCGCCCGGCAAACCGCATCCGGGTCCACCACAGGCCCACGCGCCGTGTTCACCAGAATCGCACCCGGCTTTAGCTGTGCGAGAAATCCATCATCCACCAAGCCACGTGTTTCAGGGGTGAGGGGGCACTGCAAAATGATGGCATCCAAGGTTGGAAGGGCATCCGCAAGCGGCACATGACCATCCTTCTCGCGCCCTGGGAGCGCGAGCGGAAGCACATGTGCACCGAGGGCGACCAGCGGCGCTGCGATAGCCTTGCCGATATTCCCGTACCCAATAATGCCAATCGTCGAGCCCGAAATCTCCAGCATCGGACGCAGCGTATAGCTCCAAACACCGCGCGCCTGCCAGCCGCCGTGCGCGACGTGGACGGCATTTCCAACGATGTTGTGCGCTGCAGCAAGGAGCAATCCGACCGCAAGCTGCGCCGTGCTCGGCGTCGAGTAGCCCGCCACATTCCGCACCGCAATCCCGCGCGCAGAAGCGGCATCCACTGCAATATTGTCAAGCCCCGTCGCCAGCACACTGATTCCACGAAGCTTTGGACACGCTGCGAAAATGGCATCATCGACGCGGCACTTGTTCGTAATCACGATGTCCGCATTTTGCATTCGCTCGACAAGCAGCGCTGGGGGCGTGCTCTCGTATGCGATTACCGTTCCAAGCGCCGACAGGCCGCTGATATCGAGGTCGGTCAGTGCCGGAGCAGCATCCAGGATAACAATATTCGGTGTACTCACTTACAGGCCAGCTCCGCGCGCGACCTGGGTGGCACTCGCCTGCGCGAGAGGCTTGACCACAATCTCATCGATATTGACGTGCGCCGGGAGCATCACCGCCCAGCGGATTGTTTCCGCGATGTCAGCCGCGGTCAGAGGCGTATAGCCATCGTAG
>CAIWTR010000127.1 GCA_903915615.1 uncultured Armatimonadota bacterium | reverse complement strand
GGCGTTCACCGCTGTGGCGGGAGCTGTGGTTGCCTTTGTGTTCTGGATGATGCAGATCCAGGCTGATCGTAAGGTCAAGGTAGCCTGATGTCTGCTTTTGATGTCGTTGTAATCGGTGGTGGAGTGATCGGGCTGGCACACGCCTATGCTGCGGCCAGACACTTGGGACCCGCTGGTAAAGTTGCCCTAATCGAACGAAATGTCTACGCACAAGGGGCATCCATACGCAACTTCGGGATGCTATGGCCTGTTGGGCAGCCCGTCGGCTACCGCCGTGATATCGCGACAAAGAGCCGAGACATCTGGCATGGTCTCCTAAAGGAAAGCGGTATCTGGCATCAGGAGACGGGGTCACTCCACGTCTGCTACCACGATGACGAAGCAGAGGTTGTCCACGAATACCTCGCGGACGTCGATGATGAAATCGTCAAGTGGGTGGATGGTGCTGAATGTCTAAAAATGTCGCCATGTCTCGTCCAAAATGGACTGCGCGGTGGACTGTATAGCGCATCCGAGCTACAGGTCGATCCCCGTGTTGTCATCAGGGAAATTCCTGGACATCTGGCAAATGCACATGGCGTTACGCTGATGTTTGGGCAGACGGCCATCGGCATTACAGATGATGGGACGATCTCCCTCGCATCCGGTGAAACGCTGAAAGCACACCACACATTTATCTGTTCTGGACATGACATCCGGAATTTGTTTCCTGGCGTTCTTGATGCCGCTGGACTTGTGCCGTGTAAGCTGCAAATGATGCGAACCGAGGCACTTCCGGGATTCGACCTCGGGCCGATGCTCGCTGCGGGGCTCACATTGACCCATTACGAGAGCTTCTCGACCTGTCCTACGCTGCCTGCATTGAAGGCGCGCTACGCGCAGGAGTGGCCGGAACAGCTTGCCAATGGCATCCATGTTCTCCTCTCGCAGGCAAAAACAACTGCGCTCACTATCGGAGATTCGCACGAATATGGCGATCAAGTGATGCCGTTCTCCGAAACAAAAGTGGATGACCTAATCCTCGATTACCTAGCTACATTCTTCACGGTGCCAACACAGGTAATTGCCGAGCGCTGGACGGGCGTCTATCTCAAGAACCCAAGAGGGCCGTGGCTGGTCGAAACTCCCGTTTCCAATGTGACTGTCGTAAATGGTTTTGGCGGAGCCGGGATGACGCTATCGATGGGCGTCGGTGATGAAAATGTACGCAATGTTCTTCAGGGGCTGAAATAATGGCATGTAAGCTGGTTGTATTCGATATGGCGGGAACGACGGTCCAGGATGGTGAAGGGGTTGTCAACCGTGCCCTTCGAACGGCGCTGGCCGGCTACGGTGTCAATGTCACCTTTGATGATGTAAACGAAGTGATGGGCCTCCCCAAACCCGATGCCATTCGCCGGTTGATCCGCGGGCATGAGGTTTCTGTCGCAAAAGTCTATGTCGACTTTGAAAACGCGATGGTTGATCATTACCGAACCAGTCCGGATGTCGCGGCAATCGATGGAGCAGAGGCTGTGTTTTCTGCACTGCGTTCGGCAGGAATCAAGGTTGCGCTCGACACTGGGTTTGCACGTTCCATCGTGGATGCCATTGTTGAGCGTCTCGGTTGGGCAGAGCTCCTCGATGCAACCGTTGCCAGTGATGAAGTCGCTCACGGACGTCCGCAAAAGGACTTGGTGCTTGAAGCGATGGCCCGCACAGGCATCACGGATGTCCAAACGGTGGCAAAGGTAGGGGACACGCCTTCCGATATTCAGGAAGGGCAAGCAGCGGGTTGTATGTGGGTGATTGCAGTCACGGAAGGTTCGCACACCGCTGAACAGCTTGCTCCGTATCTGCCAACGCACATCATTCCAAACATCAACCACGTCCCTGCACTCGTAACTGGCTAGTCTTTTTGGGCAAAGATCTACATCCGCGGGTGATCACAATCGCATTTGCGATTGGCTACTTCGCGTTTTATCTCTGCCGAGTGGGGCTCAGTGTCGTCCGCCCAGTCTGGCTGGCTGAGCTTGAGCTGGCAGGTGTATCCAAACCCGATGCGTTACGGATGGTCGGTAACATCGTGTCGCTAGGGATGCTGGCCGCGGCACTCTGCAAACTAACCGTTGGCAAGTGGATTGATAGGGAACGACCAGCAAAGCCGTTTGTCATCGGTGGGATGCTCGTTGCGCTCACTACGGTTTGTGTGGCCACGGGCGGATATGCGAGCTGGATGCTTGGTTCGGTGGCACATCGCGCCGCTCAGACACTTGGGTGGCCAGCGCTATCCAAGTGGGTCGCATCGACAGAATCCATCGCAAATCGAAATAGAGTCCTTGGGTACTGCTCGATGAGCTGGATCCTTGGAGATGCTGTTGCACGGTTTTCCCATGGTGCGCTCATCAGCTTAGGCGTTCCTTGGAGAATTAACTTTCTGGGAGCATCGCTAATCGCTCTCCTATGCACCGTGACGATTTTCTGCTTGTCGCGGCGGGCACAGCGGCGCGTTGACTTCCTCGATGACTTTAATCAGCAGGACGAACCACAACTTGGAATCTCTCCTTGGAAACAACTGGCTTTCTTCGGGGCGCTTGGCCTCAGCATTGCGCTAAGCCTCTCCCGGGAAGCTCTGCTCGAGTGGATGCCAACCTATCTTGTAAGTACACGGCTCGTAAATCCTGGAGGTGCATCGATTGTCAGCGCGATCATCCCACTGGGAGCCGCCGCTGGAACGCTTTATCTGGGGAAGGTCTACTTCCGTATACCCGGGGCCGTACGTCCAAAGGCGTTTGTTGTTTTCTTACTGCTAGCAGCCGTAGCCCTGATGTCGATTCCGCTGGCGAGCCGATCTCTGGCCCTTATGTTCCTATGGCTGATCGTTATCGGCATCACCCTTGGAGGAGCCTACACAACGCTCCTTGGCGAGGTTGCGGCAAGTATTGGAGGGCGAGCGAATGTCGCATCCACCACCAGTGTCATCGATGGAGTTGGTTCCGTTGCTGGAATCCTTGCAGGCCGGGGAATCGCGGAGCTTGTCTCGGCCTTTGGCTGGATGTCAGTATGGTCTGGCCTCGGCGCTTTATGTTTACTTGCTGCG
>CAIWTR010000126.1 GCA_903915615.1 uncultured Armatimonadota bacterium | reverse complement strand
TTCCCATAATACGAACATTGGTAAGGCCTTCCCAGGCAGGAGCCAGGATTGCCCCCATGCTGGTACTGATTCCACCCGTAAAGATCAAACGGTTACGCAATGTCGGCAGCTCGGTGACCACACGTCGGTCAACAGGCGCACTAATAGGAGCTATATCCTCGAGAATGGCAACATTCTGACGGAACTTTGTGGCACCAACAGAGAATTGCTCATTGACTCCGATGATGCTTGTGAGCCCAGAGCCGTTGCGGTCATTGGTTTGACGGACAGCAAAGACGAGGAGGTCTTCGTTCGTCATTGCGACCGTGTCAAGACCACTCGATACCGGCGTCACATCCAGCTGAGGAATGACCAATGGTTGTCCGAGGCGTGCACCGATTCCCTCTTCAAGGCCTGGAGGCGTCGCATCCTCAGTGACATACATGACATCGTAGTCAACGGAAATCACGGGACGAGGACCGACGGGAACATCACCGTTCGTACCACGTACCTCAACAAATCCTGAGCCATCCGCTCGGAACGTCCCGAAATACGATGTCGACAACACACCGAGATTCATCGCATCAGCGCTGTCATAAACCCGAACTCTTGGCGTAATGAACTCAGGCCTACCGAGCGCTACGTAGTGGCGATTGTTTACCGGAGCTGAGTTATCAAGTGCAACACGTGTACGGTAGTTTCCACTCGCGCCTTCATCAGTGCGAACGACTTCATGGCGCGTTCCAAGCCAATAAGCATAGATATGCGCATTGCCATCAGCATCAACAACAGGTGTGTAGAGCATCACGTCGTTTGTGTTGCCATTTGACCGGCTTGCAATCGATGCATCCCGGCGGCCAAACCCAACTTGCCCGACATCCTGCCGCGAGACACCCAGTGTTGGAGTTCCCTTTGGCGTTACGCTTGGGTTCAGCGCTTCGGTATGGCTCCACCAAAGTGTTGTCAGCGTTCGGGCATCCACACAGCGAACCAATCCCGATGGCTCAACTACGTAGACACGGTTTTCGAAAACGACTGGTGCTGGAGCAGCGTTGTAGGCTGTCTTCTCATACGTAGATGGCGATCCGATTGCTACAGGAGCATTCGTCTCAACGACAGGAAGCGCAAGCTGATTGCCCGCGACATCTTTGGATTGCATCGGAATACGGGCGAGAGTTCCATCCCCGAGCGTTACAAAGACAACTTCAACTGGTGCCGGAAGCCCAACGTAGATCTGAGCGGATACAGGTGTTGATGGGACACCAGCGCTTCCGATAGGCGCACGCCAAACTTCATCCCATGCAGTTCCAAAGATGAGGTCGGGAAGCCCACGGTCACCAGCAGCCAACGACGGCTGCGAAATGTACGCACGCACAAATCCGACGCCGCCGCTCACACCAGATGCGATCGTAAGACCTTGTGTTACCAGCGGAGAGGTAACCGATGAGAACGCAGGATCAACGGAAGTCGGAACAACAGCAAAGCCATCGATTAGCGGAGCGCCAACCATTTCGAGGCTGGCTCCGACACGACGGTTGTTCTTACGATAGGAGGTGCTTGATGACCCCCAAGCGATCGCGTTGTAAACAAAACGCAGATCTTCACTTTGTGCAGCCCAGAGATTCTTCCCTGAATATGCACCGGAGTTTCCACCAGCTCCGATATTGACGCCACCGACATAGTCATTGATGTCGCAGCCACTGTCACCTGCGGTGATGAGGACTCCACCACTGCCATATGAGCCGGCAGCGATGTACGGAAGATACTCACCAGTCGATGACACGACTGCCGAGTTTCCAACGACGTTATGCAAGACCTGCGGGTTCGGACGTGCTAGGAGAGGAGCATCCGTAGCAAGGAGAGCACCAGGTCGATGAGAGGCAATTGCGCGTCCCCCACCATAGTTGGCATCACCAAGTCGATTAATGTCACGTGCGCTGAGTGCGTACGGCTGATTCAGCAGGGGATGGCC
>CAIWTR010000125.1 GCA_903915615.1 uncultured Armatimonadota bacterium | reverse complement strand
GGTTGCTCGTGGGGCACGGGTTCCGATGACGAACATCCTCGCACACTACAACCCAACGGCAAAGCGGCAAATCATGCTGTGTGCGCACTGGGACTCCAGACCATCGGCCGACATGGAAATCTCAGCTGATAAGAAGCGTAAGCCAATTCCAGGTGCCAATGATGGCGCAAGCGGTGTCGCAGCGCTTATTGAAGTCGCGCGTCAGCTCAAAGCAAGCGGTGTGTCCGTTGGAGTGCAGTTTGTGCTGTTTGATGGCGAAGACTATGGGCCAGGCATTCAGGATATGTTTCTTGGTGCCAAGTACTATGCCAAGAACCCTGTTCTTGGCAAGCCAGAATACGCCATCCTCATCGACATGATCGGTGATAAAGACCTCCAAATCGGGCGTGAGTTCAACAGTGACCGTGCCGCGAAGGACATTAACGACCGTGTTTTTGGAGCCGCAGCAAAGCTGGGTATCAAAGAGTTCATAGATGCTCCAGGCCACGAAATCATGGATGACCACCTTGAGCTGCAGCGTATTGGCTGGAAGGCGATTGATCTGATTGACTTTGACTATGCACCGTGGCACACCCTAGATGACACTCCGGAACAGTGCAGTGGCGAGTCACTCAAGAAGGTCGCAGATGTCCTTCTGGCCGTCCTAAAGAACCCATAGATGAGCAATGTACACGGTGATGATGACCTGAAAGAATTCATCATCATCATGCATGAATCCGCCGCCGCATGGTCTAAGCTACCGAACGACGAACAGGCGCGTCTGATGTCGTTGTATGGAAACTGGATCGCTAACCTAAAGGACAGCGGCAGCTTCGTAACCGGCAGGCCCTGTGGCGGTCAGTACCGATTACTTGCCGGCAATGGCGCAGGCGACGTAACGGACATCAGCATCGAAACCGATGGCCTCTCCGATGTCGTGACCGGATTTTTCGTCATCCGCGCCACGGACATCGACTCTGCGGTTGAAATCGCAAAAACATGTCCGGCACTACTTCATGGAGAAACGATTGTCGTACGTGAAGCAAATCACTCGTAGCGTTGGCTTACGATTCGGCTGCATTCGCTGAGGCAACAGCGGTAGCAACGACACGAAACGGGGAGTCCTCTTACTTTGGCCAGCGGACTTCGGAAATGGTCCAGTCGCCCTTACTGTAAAGCGAGAACACGCCGCCAAGGTCGCCACGCGTTAGCGAATCGACAATCTTGAGGCCAAGGTCGTGGTGCTTCTGCCAATCAAAATCCTCTGGCAACGCATCACCTGTATTGCGAACTTGTAACAGCCAGTGCTCCGGTTCCTCGGTGATTCGGACCTGAATCTCACCCGTTTGCGTGATCTTGAAACCATGCTCAACGCTGTTTTGAACCATTTCGTTGATGATCAATGCAAGTGAATTGGCATGCTTGGAGTTCAGACGGAGGTCGGGGCCTTCGACGGACATATCGATGCGGTGCGTTGGGGATGTCAAGCTTTGTTGGGTTGCTGTGACGATTGAATCGGCGATTTTCCGGATGGCAATGGTATCCAGATCATCCCTGCTTAACAAGTCATGCACGGCAGCGACGGCCATCACCCGGTTTATACTTTCATCCAGAACTTCAGCAGATGACCTACCGGCAGAATGGTGTCGTTGTAATCGCAGCAGGGATGCAATCTGTTGCAGATTATTCTTAACGCGGTGGTGCATTTCCTGGAGGAGGGCGCCCTTGACCATCAGGTTTGCATTGTGAATGGCGACTGCCACCTGATTTCCAAGTGTGCAAAGGACATCCAACTCGGATGCCGAGAACTTGTGTGGTTTTTCGGTGTAGCAGGAGAGTACACCTGTAACCTGTTCGCGTACCTTGAGGGGAATCATCGCAACGCTTGTCAAACCCTCTTGTTTAGCCAGTGCGCTATGGACGTAGTCAGCTTCATCCTGGACGTTTAAGACGGTGTGCGCCTGTCCGGATGCGATGACTTTGCCTGAGATACCTTGCGTTAGTGGGAGATTCGGTCGCTTCTGATATTCCTTACTTTGGCTTTTCACAGCCTTGAGGACAAGAAGACCCTTCTCTTCATCCACCAGGGATAGAGAAACGACGCGAAACGACATGATGCGGCTTGTTGCGGCAACTGCCAGCTGCAGAATCTCTTCGAGGTAGAGATCACCCGTTATGGCACGGGATACATCGGCAACGGTGCTCAGGTGGCTGGCACGTTTCTCAGCGCTTCGGACGCGCCGTGATGCCTGAATGGCTCCGGCGACCTGTGATGCGATGCTGGACAACAGCTGAACCTGTGTTTTGGTGTAGTTATGTGGTGCGTAGGTTTGCACATTCACAACACCGATCACATCTCCATGCCAGATGAGGGGAACGGAGAGAATGGACTGGAAGCGGTCTTCACCGAGGGACTTTATAAAGTGAAAGCGCTCATCGGTCCACGCTTCGCTCGCAATCGCAACGTGCTTACGTTCGCGGGCAACCCAGCCAGTGATGCCTTCGCCGACGGCTACCTTGAGTGCCCCGAACATCGATGCATCCAGTGACTTGTCAGTAGCCGCCCGCAGAACCAAGTAATCGCGTGACTCGTTGAAAAGATAGACGTAGGCAGAATCGGTTCCCGTCGATTCGAGGGCAACTTCTGCAATGAGGGGGAGGAGGTCATCCGGGTTTACGACGTGGCCGGTGGCTTCCGCGATGCGGCGAAGCGCGGCGGTCTCAGCGGCTCTTGCATCGAGAGATTCTTCCAGCTGGCGGATACGCTTTTTAGCTTCGAGGAGCTCGCTATCCCGTTTTGCCAGCTGGCGAATCAGTTTTTCTGTGTCAACGCTTGGCTCGGAGGATGTACCGTCCATTAGAGGCTCAAACGCTGTTTGCGAGGATAATCGCGTCTGCGATTTCACGCATCGTTTTTCGGGTGTTCATGCTCTGGACCTGGATACGCCGGAACGCATCCTGCTCTTTCAAGCCATATTGATCCATGAGAATGCCCTTGGCACGGTCCACTGTTTTTCTGGCGTCAAGCTTGTTTTCAAGGTCATTGACTTCTCTGTCGAGCTCTTCAAACTCCTCGAAGCGTGCGATTGCGATCTCGATCGCAGGCATCAGATCGAGTTCCTTGAATGGTTTGACCAGGTAAGCGAAGACACCGGCATCCCGGGCACGCTCGACCAAGTCCCGCTGAGAATATGCAGTGAGAAGCAATACAGGTGCGATGGCTTCTGTGGATATCAGTTTAGCTGCATCAATGCCATCCATGGTTGGCATTTTGATGTCAAGAATGGCGATATCCGGCTTCAACTCCTTGGTTATTTCAAGGGCTTGTTGGCCGTCGCCGGCTTCACCGACAACAACATGCCCCATGTTTTCAAGTGTTCGCCGCAGGTCCATGCGGATGATTGGCTCGTCATCTGCGATCACAATACGCAAGGGATCCACTGAATTTTCCACCTTTAATCAAGTTCAACAGCGCTGTGGTTATGAAAACCAAGGCATCCAGTCTCGGTCGAGGGTTGCCAATGCAATCTTTTGACCAATCGGGCCACAGATTCACTGCGGTTGAGTATACTTAGAGTATCACGGTGCAACAGACTAATTCCTCCCAATCATCAGCAATATGGTCCCTCGCAGGGTCCACATTGCTTGCGTTTGTCCTCGTTATCTTAAACAGGTACCTTGGATTTGCCCTAGAAATCTTAGCTGCCTCGAATGGTGGCATTGGTATCCAGTTGCCGCCATTACGTTCCATTCCGGCAGAGCTGCTGGGAGTTGTCTATTTGGCATCCATTCTTGGATGTCTCCTCGTCATGGCGAGGTCCGCTGCACAGCTACGCATATCAACTGCGTTTCTGCTGCTGACCGGTTGTCTGCTATCGGCACCGATGCTGACTGTCCTCTGGGCATCCGATTCGAGAAAACTCATTCATCCACTCCTCGAGATCAGTGCAAACAATCTCTTTGGGACGCTTGGGGCAATCTTCGTTGGATCGGCAATCGGCCGGATCATCAAACATCCGAATACGTTGCTCGCTGCGGCAGGCTTTGCTGCATTTTTTGACATGGTTGTCGTAACCGTCGGTCCTGTGCGGGCGTTGCTCGAAACCCGATCACCCTTAATCAGTGCCGTCAGCGTTGGTGCAGGTGCAGCAGCCAGTCCCGGAAGCTGGGGGGGACGTACGGTTCAGCTGCTCAGCTCGGTCACGATTGGGCCTGCTGATGTCCTCTTCATTGCTGTCTTTCTCAGCAGCGTTGCATGTCTTGCCCGGCATCCGACCTTTCAGCTCAAGTCCGAGCGCTCCACATTTTGGTGGATGTTCG
Source organism: uncultured Armatimonadota bacterium (assembly GCA_903915615.1). GTDB lineage: Bacteria > Armatimonadota > Armatimonadia > Armatimonadales > Armatimonadaceae > CAIRTT01. The sequence continues at coordinate 2,345 of CAIWTR010000125.1, read as the reverse complement.
GTTTTCTGGTGACAGCAATTGTTGCCGTTCAGCTTGGAGTTCGTGCGGTTCCTGCGCTTGCTCCGATGGCCGCCGCCATACTCGTTGCAAACATGCGGTACGCAGCATTCACCCGTCAGGAGAAGCGCGACCTCGCAATCGGTGGAGCGTTCGCTGTGGTGTGTGCCGGCTTGATGATCTGGCAGGGGCAACGCATCATGGCGCAGCCTGTCAAGATTCCAGATGGCCCAATCTACGGCTTCATCATCACACGCGCGCGAATCTCAAATGAGCTTGTTGTGAATGGCATCCTACCGGACTCGCCAGCGCTAAAAGCCGGGGTCAAACCAGGGGATGTTATCGAGCGAATCGATGCCATTCAGACGGGCAAAATGACGAATGAAGAGTTCAAGCCCTATCTCGCTGCATCCGTGCGTAACGGTGGTATTGATCTTGTCATTCGGCGTCTTGGCTCCAAGGGACCGATAAAACTGCACGTTTCATCGGATTCAAGGTAACAAATGTCAGATCAACCACGCGGAGGTGAAGTGGTTTCACAGGGGCCGTTAATGCTCTTTGATGGTGTATGTAACCTCTGTAACGGCGCTTTGCAGTTTATGCTCCGAGTCGAGAAGCATGACAAATTGCAGTTTTGTACACTTCAAAGTGATGCAGCGATTGCACTTCTTAAACATCTAAATGCACCACTGGATTTATCAACGGTGGTCTATGTCGTTGATGGACACCTGTATACGCACAGTACCGCGGTTAGCCTGCTTCTTCGGCATCACGCTAGACCAGGCTGGGCGTTTCTTGGAGTGTTGCTCGCAGTGATTCCAAATCCACTTAGAGATTTTGGATACAGAGTTGTGGCTCGTAATCGCTACAAGTGGTTTGGCCACAAAGAAACCTGTCTGATGCCAACACCTGCACTCAAAGCACGCTTTATTGCCTAGGGGCTTTGGTTTGCAATGTCAGTGTCAATGTTCACCAAGACGCGTTTGCTTCTACTTCACTTAGTGCAACCGATAGGGATGCTTAATTCAAAATCGAAGGCCACGGATATGGTTCGTCGCAATCCTGCCGTAGACTGAATCCACACATCAGTCTTTTGTGCAGGAGTTTTGTATCGTGGATAACAATCGCAGTCGAATCGTAACCGAAGGTACACATCGCGCCCCGAACCGGTCCATGCTTCGGGCCGTCGGATTTGGCGATGGTGACTTTGAAAAGCCAATCATCGGTATCGCAAGCGGGCATTCGACCATCACTCCATGCAATATGGGGATTCGACCATTAGCTGAGCGTGCCGAGCAGGCTGTCAGGGAAGCCGGCGGTATGCCTCAGACATTTGGGACAATTACGATTTCCGATGGAATCTCGATGGGCACGGAAGGCATGAAGTTTTCCCTCGTCTCTCGTGAAGTCATTGCTGATTCCATCGAAACAGTTATTGGTGGTCAAAGCATGGATGGCGTTATTGCCATCGGTGGCTGTGACAAGAACATGCCTGGCGCCATTATTGCGATGGCGCGCCTCAATGTTCCCGCCATCTTTGTCTACGGCGGAACAATCAAGCCTGGAAAGCATCGTGGTCAAGACCTCACCGTTGTTAGTGTTTTCGAAGCGGTTGGTGCACATAGTGCTGGCAAAATAGACGATACTGAGCTGCATGAAATTGAGTGCCGGGCAATCCCTGGTGCGGGTAGCTGTGGCGGGATGTACACGGCGAACACAATGTCGTCGGCTATCGAAGTCTTAGGGTTAAGTCTTCCTGGCTCATCCACTATGGCTGCTGAGGACCCTGAAAAGGCTGAGAATGCTGCCGAGAGCGGCCGTGTCTTGGTAGAGGCAGTTCGTGCCAACAGGCTTCCATCGGAAATGCTAACGTTTAAGGCATTCGAAAACGCAATTACAGTCCTGATGGCGCTTGGTGGTTCGACAAATGCGGTCCTCCACTTTATTGCGATTGCTGATGCGGCAGGTGTGACGCTGACCGTGGATGATTTTGAGCGCATCCGCACCAAAGTTCCGGTTCTCTGCGACCTTAAACCGAGTGGCAAGTACGTTGCAACAGACCTGCATCGCGTTGGTGGTGTTCCACTCATCATGAAGATGCTCCTCGACCGAGGGCTTTTACACGGTGACTGCATGACCATCACGGGCCAGACCATTGCAGAGACACTTGCAAACATACCGAGTGAGCCTCCTACTGGACAGGATATTGTTCGGCCATTTGATCAGCCCCTCTACGCTGAGGGCCACTTGGCTATCCTAAAGGGCAATCTTGCAATGGATGGCGCCGTTGCCAAAATTTCAGGCGTCAAAGTTCCCGTCATCACAGGGCCTGCAAGAGTCTTCGATTC
>CAIWTR010000124.1 GCA_903915615.1 uncultured Armatimonadota bacterium | reverse complement strand
TGGTGATGTTGAAAATGCCGTCAACATCAGCTGGCCCTTTGCGTAGCGATAACCTTCGCGGAGAACCAGCTGTCCGTTACGCTTTGTTTCCACAAGGGTTGCTGTCGTGCCACCGATGTTGATGGGCCCACGGACGGATGCGACATCTGTGAACGTTCGCTGATCGACTACGGTTGAAAATGTCCAGGAAAAACCGGCTTTCAACGGTAGCATCGCGGAACAGTCTGTAACTGCTTTCTCATCGTCACCAGCGGGTTTTACGGGACTTGCGTAGTCGGCTAACTTTTGGCATCCCGCAGAAATCGTGACAGCCGCCAACATTGAGAGAAAGAGCATGCGCCAGGAAGGGGTCATGGTTGTTTACCTCCAGCAGCCTGGATAGCATCCGCAACACGGCGAACCGTGCGTTGGGATTGCTGACCATCACTGTCCCACTTTGGAACAGCCATGTAGACCCTCACAAGACAATAGGGCTCCGGCTGGACAAGCGTCTCAATGTTAATTCTGAGGCGATCAACGAGTGATTGCTCACCTGAGCTACTTACAGGCTTGCATGTTCCTGATCGGTGCTGAACCCATGTCATCATCAGAATTTTTGATTCGGCATCTGCGAGTGCTGCAAAGTTTGTTTGCTGCATCCCACCGAATTTGGAAGGAACCACCTTCGCTGAAACGGCAGTGAAAAACCGCGTCAGAATCGGCGGATTACGATAAGCATCAAATGTGTCTGGGGAAACAACTTGGATGGTTACTAACTCATCAAGTGCATTGCTGTAGTTCCAGCCATCCACATCAGGATTGCCCAATGCCGACATCGCTTCTGATGACAGTGGAATGCTCTTAATTTCCCAGGCCCCGATGTTCATCGGTGGTTGAACCCTGAATGTGCTGTGCGCCCGCACCCGCATCGCGATGCCTTGAATGACAAGTGTAGCCAGCCCCAAGGTGAGAATCAGGCTCTTTTTCCGCTTGGAATAGCTTACTTCCATTGGTTTGCCTGACCTTCCACAATAAAGCGGTTCAGGCGGTCTTTACGGATGCGCCAAACACGCCTGATGATGGCCGTGATGCCAAGCGCAAGCACGGTCGACATCCACCATGGGATAAACAGGATGATATTCCCAATTGTCACTGAGATGCGCGCTCCGACAATGATGAGGACGAGGCGGGCGATGTGAATGACAAAGGCGATGAAGATTGCCACAAAACTCCAGAACAGACTCTCTTTGAACGTCTTTTTCATCCAGATAAGCCATGTGATGCCGATTAGGGCGGTTAGCCAAAGGGTTGGATGTGGACTGATACCTGAGCGAAAGGAGATTGTGAATGTGTTCTCATTAACAATGATGCCGTTTGTCGTGACAAAGCTCTTGGTACCAACAACGTTTCCGAGCTGTGATGCGAGGAGTGCGGCCAGCTGGGATGTGGCATCGATCCAGCCACGGTAGATACCTTGCGGAATCGGTGTCGCGAGGAGAGCAAATCCAAATGCCGCGCGGTACTTCCCGGCGACGAACAGCCCTTCCATCCAGAAAATCACCGCAAAAAGCATCCACACCATTGATAGGTACGAAATCGTTGGAGCCGCCGCCAGGACCGAAAAAAGAACCAGCAAAATGCCAACCACGAGGGGCCATCGCAACCCTCGCCGCTGGGGAGCATCCGGGGATGGAAACAGCTCGCGGAGTTCTCTGCGAACGATGTCGGCTTGCTGGTTACATCGGATGCCAATGATGACGGCACCGAACATCGCAACGATGCCTGTTCCCTGTTCAGCAGCCGGCCCGAACCAAACGGAAAGGCACAGCTTGATGGGTTCAATAAGCGTTGCAATCATCACAACGAGTGTGACGATATTGATGATTTGCAGTAACGGCCGCAATACCGGAAAGATCAACTGTGACTGAGTCCGTAACCGTTCATTCATACGAGGTGTATATACCACGCACACCGCGTGCTGAACCGACACGCATGGTGATGTCGAATGGGATTACTGGCCATTGATGATTGTGAAAACATCCAGCTTCCTGTGATGTGCGGTCACCTAAAGCGTAATTCGGTGTGTCACCGATATTGATTTTGGATATAGATGTGGCAGTGAATACCTTCACTTTCCCTTGACAATCAAATGAACGCCTTCGTACACTACCGGATACTAGTTCTGAGACCCAGTAAATCCACCGGGATGCTATTGGGCTCTGTCCGGCAAAGGACGTTACTTACATGCGAAACCAGAAATCATCAGGAATGAATCAACCACGCCACTTCAGCAATGCAAATAGGGTTCTGTCGCGTGCGTGCACGGCGACATTGCTTCTGTCCCTCATGATCCCTGCTGGGGCAGCCTTTGCGGATGGCATGATCAAGTTTGATGTGGTGAATGCCAAGTCGGGTAAAGCGATATCGGGTGCAGTCATCCGGATCGAGCCTGCTGCAAGTGAAATTGATGAGCTGCAGTTCAAGGCTGGTGACAATGGTGCTGTCGCGACCGGTGACTTGGTTTCAGGTGAACGTGTATTTACGGTCACGGCGATTGTCGAAGGTATGGTTTATCGGCCATTCAAGGGCAAGGTTACAGTCGTAGACAACGATACGGTGACCGTTCGTGTAGCGATGGTCGAACAAGGCTTCAAGACATTCGAAGTCAACGACAAAGTCGTCCGAATAAACCTTGATGATCCATCGAGCCGGACCTATCGGGATAAGGCATTGCTTCACGGAACCGCGCTGGGTGTTGGCAACGGACAGAGCCTCAACAAAGTCTTGCGTTCCGTTCCAGGTCTTGTCTCGGATCCGCTTGGTGGAATCATTTCCCGTGGCGAGCAAAATCCTGCACAGTTTTATGTAGATGGTTTCCAGCTTCCAGCTCGTGTTGTTGGGTCCAATGGGCAGTGGATTGACCTTGCCTTTATTGAGACATTGACGGCCCGAACCGGTGGTAACGCAGCAGCGCATGGCGGTAGCAGCAGTGCGATCATTGATTTAAACCTCACCCCTGCGATCTCGCCATATGGTGCGCCAGTGCGGCCTGCAGAGACCTATGTTCGCTCATCCAATGGCGAGTTTGGGACATCTGAGAACCTGATTACCGTATCGAAGCAGCGCCCTCGTCTCAACGGTTCCAAGACAGATATTGGCTACGTTATTGGTGTCTCAAATCGGACGACATCGAATGCATCTCTTGCCCCGCAAAACGGTGGCGCCGCTCCAAATGGCGGCGGTAGCTCAAACAACGCTTTCGGTAAGGTTGATGTTCGCCTGAACCCCAGCACAGAAGTCTCATCGACATTCTCCCTTGGTTCTGCAAGCACTGGAATCGGAAACCGAACCGGTCTTGGCGCAAAATACAATGGCACTGGCTTTGGATACGGCGGAGTTTTGGACACATTAGCTGGTGGTGCAAGTCAG
>CAIWTR010000123.1 GCA_903915615.1 uncultured Armatimonadota bacterium | reverse complement strand
GGAACACCTTTGAAGAAGAAAAACAGGTCGCTGTAAAGGAAGCTGTGTCCCGTACGTTTATGGGCACATCGGCATCGAGACCAGCACCCATCACGCAAATCGCCGCCACCGCGGGTATACGGATGTCTACCGGTGTGGGAGAGTTCGACCGTGTTCTTGGGGGCGGGATTGTACCCGGCGCCCTGATGCTCATCGGTGGTGACCCAGGCGTCGGAAAGTCAACCTTACTGACGCGCGTTGCTGGAAATCTGGCAACCACCGAGGGCGTCGTCCTCTATGTCAGCGGTGAAGAAAGCGTCCACCAAATCAAGCTCCGTGCATCGCGCCTCGATGCCGAGCATGAACGCCTGCTCCTTGCTAGCGAAACCGATGTCGCAGCGATTGCAATGGATATTCGAGCCACCAAGCCCGTTGCTGTCATCATTGACTCTATACAAACGATGCAGTCATCCAGCGTGGAATCAGCTCCAGGGACCGTTTCACAGGTGCGTGCAGCAACCAGTGGACTTGCTCAGATCGCACGTGAACTTCAAGTACCTGTGTTCATCGTTGGGCATGTAACCAAGGATGGCGCCATCGCAGGACCGCGTGTCCTTGAGCATATGGTCGACACGGTCTTGGCCTTCGAAGGAGACCGGCATAGCCATCACCGAATCCTCAGAGCTGTCAAAAACCGCTTTGGCTCCACCGATGAGCTTGGCATTTTCGAAATGCGGGAATCGGGCCTTGAGGGCGTTGATAATCCATCCGGGCTTCTCCTGAGCGAACGCGCTGAATCCGCTAGTGGTAGCGTTGTCTGTCCCGTCATCGAAGGCTCACGCTCACTGCTCGTTGAAGTTCAGGCGTTGGTTTCTCCATCCCCGATGGCCACCCCCCGCCGCGTCGCAAATGGCGTTGACCGGGATCGTCTCGCCGTCGTTCTTGCTGTCCTTGAGAAGCGAATTGGGATTCAGCTGAGTACATCAGATGTCTACGTTAGTGTAGCCGGTGGCGTTGCTGTGGATGAACCCGCTCTCGACATGGCGATTGCCCTCGCCGTTGCAAGCAGCGTCACAGATACCATCGTCGACCCACACTCCGTTGTGATGGGGGAAATCGGACTCTCTGGAGAGCTGCGGTCCGTGTCACAAGTCGGAAAACGGATTTCAGAAGCGAAGCGCCTCGGATTTACAGATGCTATCGTCCCCGCTGGAAACCAGGACGACATCCGTACCCCGGGACTTCGCGGGTGCAAGACCGTCGCGGATGCTCTCTCCGCAGCTCTCGGTCATCAACGAAACCGATAGGATTTTCCGCCTCAACGCGGTATTCTTTGCAGGGCAGATTCCGCCTGATGATGGGGTATTACCGTATGTCGAATTTGGAACAGTTACTCGCTCGCTACAACGATGTTCGCCTTCTGGGACAAGCCAATGCCGTCCTAGGGTGGGATCAACAGTGCTACATGCCTCACGGCGGGGGAGCAGCCCGCGCGGCACAGACATCCGTCCTATCGCGAATCTCCCATGAAATGTTCACATCCGTAGACACAGGTGTGCTCCTTGCCGCAGCCGAACAGGACAATGCTGGCTCTGATGCAGCATCCAAGGATGCGCAAATCCTCCGCGTTCTTCGCCGCGACTACGATCAGGAAACCAAACTCCCAACTGACCTTGTAGAAGCACTGACACGCGAATCGATGCTGGCGCACGAAGTCTGGGTGGATGCACGTAAAAACGATGACTTCAAGACCTTCGCACCAACACTGCAAAAGCTGTTGGACCTCGTACGACGGCAGGCTGATTGCCTTGGCTATGATGAGACTCCCTACGATGCGCTCCTCGATCGCTACGAACCCGGGCTGAAGTCATCCGATGCAGCAAAGGTCTTCGATTCCATCAAGCCTGTTATTGCATCCATTCTCGCAAAGGTGCGTGCGACCCCTGAAATCGATGACTCTGTCCTCCGCCGTGTCTTCCCAGAAGCGCAGCAGATTGCCTTTGGCGAAAAAGTCGTCCGCTACCTTGGATTTGACTTCAACCACGGACGCCAGGATAAAGCCGTTCACCCATTCTGTACCGGTCTTGACCGCACCGATGTACGCATCACCACGCGCATCGAAGAAAACTGGCTGCCATGTGCCCTCATGGGAACGATGCATGAGGCCGGTCACGGGATGTATGAGCAAGGATTTCTCCCCGAGGATGACGGCACGCCTCTTGGTTCCGCGGTCTCGCTTGGCTTCCATGAGTCCCAGTCACGCCTCTGGGAAAACACGGTCGGGCGTTCACAGGCATTCTGGAACAAGTTCTATCCTGAGCTGCAGGCTGCGTTTCCGGGAGTTCTCGATGATGTCTCACTAGCCCAGTTCTACAAAGCGATTAACAAGGTTCAGCCATCATTGATTCGTGTAGAAGCGGATGAAGTCACCTACAACCTCCACGTCCTGATGCGATTTGAGCTCGAAAAGCAGCTCATCGAAGGGACGCTTGCTGTCAAGGACCTCCCGGATGCATGGAATGCTAAGGTCAAGGAGTATCTTGGCATCGATGTACCTAACAACGCACAGGGTTGTCTTCAGGATGTTCATTGGTCGGCTGGTTTGATCGGCTACTTCCCAACCTACTCGGTGGGTACCGTGCTTGCTGCACAGCTCTACGATGCAGCGCTTGCACAGACACCAGGCCTTTCAACAGACATCGAAATTGCAGACTACTCCCGCCTCTTAGGCTGGATGCGAACAAACGTCCATCACTCAGGCCGCCGCTTCCTCCCGACGGAACTGGTCGAGAAATCATGTAATGCGCCGTTTAGCGCAGAGCCATACATTGCTTATTTGACAACGAAATACGGTGCCATCTACGGTGCATAAAAAGTCTAAAGGCTTGCTGTTTACAAACCGCATCGCAGGTTCGGTTGCAGTGATGGTTTCGCTGGTTGCAGGGGCAATTGCTCAGTCGCCACTCGATGTGATGCCTCCGATTCAGCCAAATCCGTATGTGCCGTTCCCGCACGTCATTTCTCCATCCTTTGATGAGTCGAGAAATGGTTATGGAATCGCACAGCGACTCACTCGGGCGGATGGCCTCCAGGGCCGAGTCCTTTGGATTGATGCAACCGCAAACCTCGAACGTATCAACACGGTCGAGAAGATTGATGCGCTCGTAAAGAAGATTCGGGAAACCGGCTTCAATACGATTGTGCTGGACATCAAGCCGATTGTTGGTGAAGTGCTCTATCCATCGCAGATCGCTCCAAAAATGACGGAGTGGAAGGGGAGAACACTGCCAAAGG
>CAIWTR010000122.1 GCA_903915615.1 uncultured Armatimonadota bacterium | reverse complement strand
CTGGACACCCGATGGCAAGCAGATTCTGTTTGTGTCCGACCGGGATGGTAATGACAAGCTGTATTCCGTTGATGTCGCATCTAAGCGTGTAACGCCGCTCTGGAAGAAGCCAGAGGCGGTTTCCGCGCCAAAGTTGACCCCGGATGGCAAGCGCGTGAGTTTCTGGGTGGGCGGTTCCCGTGATGTTGCAGGGCTTTACACCGCTCTCCTCGATGGAACCGATACCAAAAAGGTGGCAGCCGTTCCTAGTGCACATCAGGGATTTTCCAGTTTCTCCCCCGATGGCCGCTTCGTAGCCTTTTCCAGAGAATCAACTATCACAGGCAATCCAGATATCTACATTGCCCCTCTTGATGCAAGCAAGCCAGCAGAAAACGTGACCCGCCTCGCGAGTTTCCACGGCCAAATGGCATGGTCTCCAGATGGCCGCTTCCTCTTCTTCTCCAGCAACCGTGATGGCGATGGCCTTTACGCGCTCCCACTTCAGCCGGTTGATGTCCGCGCCGACGATGGTGAAACGACTCTTGGCAAGCTCGATAATGTGAAAATCGAAATCGACTTCACGGACATTCAGACACGTATTCGCCAAATCGTGCCCGGTTCAGCATCAGACATCACCGTCCTCAAGGATGGAAGGGTTCTGTTTATCGGAAACGGCGATGTAACAGCGTGTGCCTTTGATGGCAAGAATGTCACCAAGATCACAGGTGGCGGTGGCACCGCGATGCTGCGACTGGCTGCGGATGAAAAGTCGGCAACATTCCTCCGCGGTGGACAGATCTTTGCCATCAAGGGAATCGCACCGGGAACACCGCAACCGTTGGTTACGTTTACCGCAAGTGGTGAAACAGACATCAATCAGCTGCGTGCTGTTGCATTCACTCAGTTCTGGCGCTCCTACCAAACCCGTTTCTATGATCCAAACTTCCACGGTCGTGACTGGGTGGCATTACGGGATGCGTACCGGCCATTCCTTGGCGGTGTTGGTACACGGGAAGAGTTTGCAACCGTCCTCAACATGTTGGCGGGAGAGCTTGAAGCAAGCCATGCCGAAGTCGGCCCAGCGGCATCACCGATTGCCAGCACAGGTGTCAAGCATCTTGGTGTGACCTTTGATGAAGCCTACGATGGTCCAGGCATCAAGATTCGTACTGTGCCTCCACGTACACCGGGAAGCTATGCGAAGACAAAGCTGAGCCCAGGAGAGTTCATAGTCGCCATCGATGGCAAAGATTGCAGCGTCGATGAAAACCTCTGGGACATTCTCCAGGACCGCGGCGACCGTGATGTCACCCTCCTGGTGAACAGCAAGCCAGTTCGCGATGGTGCGCGCACGGTTACGTTCCGTCCACTCTCGATGGGTGAATGGAGCAACATCAACTACCGTAACCGAACGGATGCCCGCCGCAAGCAGGTTGAATCGGCAAGCGGTGGTCGAATAGGTTATGTCCACATCGCTGGTATGGGCGGGGATAACCAAAACACATTTGAGAAGGAGTTCTTCAGCTGGGCTGAGGGCAAGGATGCGATGGTCATCGATGTCCGCGAAAACGGCGGTGGCAACATCGGGGACCGCCTTATCAGCTGGCTTGGAAACAAACCCTACAGCACGTATGTGCCGCGGGATGGCGATCCAAAATCTGGTCCTCCAGACTGGGCGGCGCGCACATTCCCGAAGATTCCAATCGTCGTGCTCATGGGTGAAAACTCATTCTCAAATGCGGAAATGTTCCCCTATGGCATGCGTGCAACCGGACTTGCGACGCTCATTGGCAAACCGACTCCCGGCTATGTGATTTGGACGTGGGGTTTGCCTCTGATTGATGGCACCAGCGCCCGGATGCCAGGGGCTGGAACGTATCGTAAGGATGGCAGCCCGATGGAAAACTTGGGTGAGAAGCCAGACATCGATGTCGAATGGCCGGCAGAAGACTACCTCGCGGGTCGTGACCCGCAGCTCGAGAGAGCCATCAAAGAGCTCTTGGCAAAGTCCGGCAAGTAAACAAAGAAGCCCTCTCTGGATCACATGTCCAGAGGGGGCTTTTTCATATTTTTGAGTGTTCACTTACTTAACAGACTCTTCAACTGCAAGTTAGAACCCGATAGTCTTAGTTCGCAACAGGCTCCACACGTAGCGTTGTTGTCCGTCCGGATGTTGCCATGATGATGATTCGGATTCCATCAATGTCGACAGAGTCTCCAGGAAGAAGCTCGCGTCCGATGGCCCCAAAGACATAGCCACCAACCGTGTTGTAGTCATCATCCGGGAGTGACACAGAAAACCGTTCATTGAAGAGCTCAATCGGCATCCGGCCATCCAAGATAGTCTTCCCGGATTCATCTACATCAAATGCCGGCTCATCGACATCATGTTCATCCCGGATATCGCCCACGATCTCTTCGAGTAAGTCTTCGATGGTGACGATGCCTTCGGTACCTGCAAACTCATCCTGGACGATGGCAATCTGCTGCTGGTTGCGTCGCATGCTCGTCAGGAGCTCTGGAACCGGGTTGGATTCAAGCACAAAGACGGCGGGCCGCAGGATACGTCGGAGATGAAAGTCCGGTACGTACCGCTCTGCTTCGACATGCTGAGCGAGGATTTTCAGCAAATCCTTTGCGTGGAGAATGCCAACAACATTGTCGATAGTGCCATCGTAAACCGGAATACGTGTATGGCCGCTTCCAACGATGGCCGTAAGCGCATCCGAGAGGCTGGCCGTAACTGGAATCGCACTGACATCCGTCCGGGGAGTCATCACAGCGCGGGCATCGTGCTCCGAGAGCATAAAAACCCGGGTGATGATTGCTGCTTCAGCATCATCGATTTCGCCGGTCTTGCCAGTTTCACCAACAATTTGTTCGAGCTCATCCCGGGTGATGAACGGCGGTTCATATCGCGCGACGATGCCAAGTGGCTTTGTCAAAACACCTGCAGCCCAGAGTGCGATGCCTGACAGAATGACATAAATGTTCGATGACAACAGAATAAAGGGTGCCATCCGGATGGACCAGTTTGTTGGCGATGAAAGTGCGATTGCCTTTGGAACAAGGCCGGAAAGGACGAGGTTGAGAAACGCGGTTAGCATCACAAGCGCGACAACGTAGAGCGCGCGTACT
>CAIWTR010000121.1 GCA_903915615.1 uncultured Armatimonadota bacterium | reverse complement strand
GGACAGGTCAAAGCCCGTTTCTGATTCGAAGAAAGTGATCAGCTCCGATGGGACTTCTGTCGCATCGACATCTGTTACGTTGCCACAGATTTGGCAGATCAGGTGGTGGTGGTGATGGTGTGTCAGGTCATACCGAACAGCATTACCAGTGCGCACAGCAGCCACATCCCCGCGCTCAACCATCGCATCGAGGGTGCGGTAAACGGTGGCCAAACCGATCTGGAAATTACGCACACGGATGGCACCGTAGATCTCAGATGCCGTGGGGTGGGTACCATGCAGGTCACCAAGTGCAAGCATGACAGCCTTGCGCTGGCTTGTGTTCCGCATCGCTTTTGGACGAATCACAGGAGTATGGTTCGGAGTGCTCACATCCTTATATTACAGTAAATCCTGTTGATGGCGATAGCCGGCGGCTTGAGGCAGGTCAGGACTAACATTTAGGTGAGCCGGAATTAACTTACGTGCGAAGTCAATCACCTGTAGAATCTTATGCACGATGTCTAGTCCACGGATTTTGGTTGCTGATGATGAGCCTGCATTGCTGCGCTTGCTTGAGTTTGTCCTTGGGCGTCGCGGCTATGTTATTCAGGGCGTCACCAATGGCAATGCTGCTGTTGAAGTGCTGAAAACAGAATCCCCAGACCTTGTGATTCTGGATGTGATGATGCCTGGCCTCGATGGCTATGAAGTGTTGACGTTTATTCGTGAAACGCCCCGGCTGGAAGGGCTTCCAGTAGTGATGTTGACTGCACGGGCGCAGCTGGATGACATTCAACGTGGCCTGACTCTCGGCGCGGATGCCTATCTTGCAAAGCCTTTTGACCCCGAAGAGCTGTTCTCTGTCGTAGAATCGTTGGTAAGTTAGCAACGCTACAGCGTTGATGCATTGCTATAAGTCGACTATTGGAGGGTAAGGCGATGTCGGTAAGTACTGAAGAAGCGTGGATAGTAGAACCTGAGCTCAAGGACCGGCCACCCAGACGCGTTGCAGCAGCAGATCGCATTGATTACAACAAGCCATCTACACAGGTTCTGACAGCTGCATCTGGTGCAGTAATCGTCACTGGACTTGCATTGTTTGTTGCGGGTCTCGTGATGAAGCAATCGATGCTGACCATTGCGGGAGTCGCAGTTTCCTTGGCAGGGATTGCTGGCATCGTTGTTTTTCCAATGAAGGGGAAAGCATACGAGGCAAGAGTAAATCGCCTTATCGAAGTCGGAATTCCGGTTCCTGCGAGGCTGCTTGCCGTTGAAAATCGCGGCTCAGAAGGTGGGAAACAGCGGCTTGTAAAGTTCCAATATCAAGTTCCGGGCCAGGATGAACCTCGTCATGGGGACACATATGTGAACTATGATGCACTGCCAAAGACGATCCCGAGCACGGTGACGGCTTTGGTTGACCCCGAAACCTATGCTTTCGACTTGTACATGGCATTGCCCGTAAAGGCAATCGCCAAGCCTCTTGATCGTACAGCTCAGGCAGCATCCGAAGTTGCCGCCGCAAAGCCGGTGAGTACACAAATGGGCGCGATGTCATCGGACCCTGTTGTTGTCGTCAAGCGTAAGGTTGAAACCGCTCCTGAGCAGAATGGTGAGAAGCGGGAATCCTACGAATAGGCGTTGATATACACCCTCACAAATGATAGGGTGTCGACGGTTGTAGTTCCTTGAGATGTCCCGTGAGGCATCCTCCGTCCTGTGAGGCGGGCAAGGGTGCCGATGAGCGTCGGCTGCATGAAATATTGGCAAATATGCCCATTCCGTGCCCTTGTCCTAAGTAGGACAAGGGCACGTTTTGTTTTGTGAGGTACGCGATGGCAGTGATGGACAGCGGAGATATCCGGCGTGCTGTATCCCGGATTGCACATGAAATCGTCGAACGCAATAAAGGCGCACATGATGTCGTTTTGGTCGGCGTGCTTCGTCGCGGCTTACCCCTAGCGGAACGCCTTGCGAGCCGAATCATGCAAATCGAATGCGCCCCAGTGCAGTTCGGTGGGCTTGATATCACCGATTACCGTGATGACAACGTCGCGCGCACAACGGTGGCATCCGTTTCGTCGATTGACTTCGATGTCACTGGAAAGATAGTTGTGCTCGTGGATGATGTTCTCTACACGGGGAGGACGGTCAATGCGGCGATGACGGCGATCTCAACCTACGGCCGCCCGGCCGCCATCCAGCTCGCTGTACTCGTGGACCGTGGCCACCGCGAATTACCCATCCGGGCAGACTACGTTGGGAAAAATGTTCCCACATCCAGAGTCGAACGCATCGATGTTCACCTTGGAGAGTCGGATTCTGAAGACTGTGTCGTCATTTCAAAGCGGGAGGACAGCTGATGTCCACCAAGCAACTCGCTGGCTGTGACCTCCTTGGCCTCAAAGGTCTGGACCGAGAAACGCTGGGCCACTACCTGACCACGGCTGCTGAGTTCGAGAAGATTATCAAACGGGACATCAAGAAAGTCCCCACCCTCAAGGGTAAGTCAGTCATCACACTCTTCTACGAAAACTCCACCCGTACACGTACATCGTTTGAAGCCGCTGGAAAGTACATGTCGGCGGATGTCATCAATATCAGTGGGTCGACATCAAGCACCACAAAGGGCGAATCCCTCCGTGATACGTTCTTGACGCTTCAGGCACTGACGGCTGACTGCATCATCATGCGCACGCCTTTCTCTGGCGCTCCGGAACAGGCTGCAGCATGGGTTGATGTGCCTGTGATCAACGCTGGGGATGGTATGCATGAGCATCCAACACAAGGCCTCCTCGATGCGTACACCATCCAGAAAGTCAAAGGCCCACTGGATGGCCTGAAGGTCGCAATTGTGGGTGATGTCGCACATTCCCGGGTTGCGCGATCCAATGTCTGGGGTTTGTCGACGCTTGGCGCGGATGTTCACTTGGTCGGGCCAAATACCCTGATGCCTCGTGACATCAGCCAGCTGCCGGTTACAGTCCACAACACGCTTGAGAGTGGCCTTGCCGGCGCGGATGTCGTCATGGTCCTTCGTCTCCAGCTGGAACGGATGAACAAGGCGCTCTTCCCAACAGCCCGTGAGTACCACATGACTTTCGGCATTAATGAAGCGACACTGCGATACGCAAAACCGGATGCCATCGTAATGCACCCAGGTCCGATGAATCGCGGTCTTGAAATCGGTGGAGACCTCCCCGATGGCCATCAAAGTGTCATCTGTCAACAGGTTACATCGGGGGTAGCAGTGCGCATGGCCGCGCTTTATCTCCTGCTTGGCGCGGATGGAATTGAAGGATAAGAGGAACGGACGAAACATATGAAAACCATTCT
>CAIWTR010000120.1 GCA_903915615.1 uncultured Armatimonadota bacterium | reverse complement strand
CTATATCCACGGCGAAACGGATGAGCTTGGCTACAAGGTTGCAAGCGGGAAAGTCACGATTCGTGATCTGCAGGCAACCATTCTGGATGCGGTCGGCTTGGATCCATATCGGCTACGGTTCCCATTCCAGGGGCTTGACCAACGGCTGATTGGACCTACGAATGAGGGTCAGGTTCAGACCGCACTCTATCGGTAATCAAGTCAGCTTTGTGCCGGGAGGCTAAATGTCCCAGTCTTTGGGATCGCCTGCCGGCACGGGATTGATGCCCTTGCTGACCTGCTTGCGCTTGCTCTGGGCCATCAGGTCCATCAGAGTGCCAGCATACACAAAGATAGCAACACCGATAGCCACCAGATGCATGGTGTGCATTTGCTGCGCCTGTGCTGCAAGCGTCTTGCTGACCATCGTTTTGGCAGTCGTGTTGATTTGCGGCGCTTCACGCGTCGCGATCGAGACGGTCACTGCTGTGACAAAGATGGCAAGTAGCGGCGCGCCTTTGGTGAGCTGCTTGAGCAGCAAGTGGCCGGCTCCCGGGAGCACCAGCGAGATGCCTGTTGCGATGGCCAGCTGGTTTTGTGCTTCCTCGACATCCACCTGCGGGGTGACCGATAGCCCCAGCTTTTTCATCGCGTCTTCATCGGCGATCTGAACGGTCATTTTGCCGACTTTTGTTTCACTGGATGCACGCTTGGGGTCGGCTGCATGCGCACGCCGATAGTGCCCGAGGGCTGTTTCCCAGCGCTGTTCACTGGCATCCAGGTCGCCGAGGAGCTCATGCGCCGGAGCGATCAACGCACTCGGTACATTGGTGTACATCTGAATGATAGCGCGCAAGGTCTTGCGGGCATCTGTGTACTGTGCGCGTACACGCTGCAGGTTTGCCTGAGCGATTTGCCGCGTGATTTCCTGCTCAGCTGCGTAGAGTTTCGTCCCTTCGAGCATCGGCTTCTCGTTGACGTAACCCTCTGCTGCTACTTCAACGCCTTCTGCGCTTTGAGCATCAGAACTGCTTGCTGAACCCAAATCTGCGTCTGGTTCAGTGACATCAGCAACAACTGCCTCGACAGGAACATCCACCACCGCCTCTAACACCGATGCCGCCACCGGTGCTTCGAAGAGCTTTGTCGCACACTGACTGCAGAAATTCGCACCCGGGAGGTTCACCGCTGAACATGCTGTGCAAACCCGCGGGCGCGGCCCGCCACAGCTGCCACAAAAGCGGTCATTTATACCAAACAACCGCCCACACGATGTGCAGGGCGGTTGTTCGTCGGATGTCGAATGCGTTTGAGATTCGCTCATGGTTGCATTTGGACGGCACACATTGTGTGCCAGGTTCCGTTAGTCCTCTTTAGGTTCATCCACAGGGGCAACGGCCTCATCCGCAACGCGGAAGAAGGTCTCTGTCCCATCGGCATCGTCTTCCTCGTCGTCGTCATCCCAGTCGTCCAGCTCATCATCCGACCAGTCAGCCTCGGTCGGGAACTCGCCAAACTCATGCGAACCGGATGCATCGTCGCCTTCATCTTCGTCATCATCCCAGTCGTCATCCACAGGACTTACCTTCACAGGTTCATCACGTGGGTCACGGATTGCAGGTTGATTCTCAGCCGTCGGAGCAAGAACACGGTCAAGTGGATACGTCGGGAGCGAACCAGGGTGTGGCGGGAGCGCACCCTTAGGCTGAACCGTTGTCCAGAAGACCTCCAGCTTGTAGCGTTCACGCGCCTCTTCGCTCATGATGTGGAGAATGACATCCCCAAAGTCAACAAGAACCCACTCCGCAACTTCCTCACCCGAAACGGATGGCTTGGCTATGTTGTGGTCTTCCATCGTGTCGAGAACGTGCTCGGCGATGGCGCGGATGTGCGGTACGGCAAGGCCGGTACAAATAATAAAGAAGTCTGCGATGTTTACTTTGTCACGCAGGTCGATGACTACCGGGTTTTCTGCCTTGCGGTCATCTATGATTTCGAGAATAAGGTTTTTCTTCTCTTCGGATGGAATTTGCTGTTTAGCCACTCTGTGCCCTTTTGGTTAATGGAAAATGCCACGCAGCTCATGCGGCATTGTGTGTTTACGATTCTGTGAGATGGTGCAATTCTACCGGAAAGCCCGTCCATCGAACGAAAAAGATTCCGGAGCCGCTGTTTACACTACTTTCTGCTCCTTTGGGCCGCTTCCATACAGCCCACGCCCAACAATCTGGTCGACCACGGCAGGGAGCAGCAAGTCGCTCACATCCCCTCCGGACAGCAATGCATCCCTGACCGCCGTGCTGCTCATGTCCACCGGTTCGGGCGTTGGAATAGCATCGGTGATGTCCCGCCACTGCGGTGGCAGCTGTGAAATGATGTTAGCCACGCTGTCAAACCCCGGTCGATCAAAAGCTGCAATCCGTACCGTTTGGCAAATGACATCCGCCTCACGAAAGCTTGCTATTCCTGATAGCACATCCGCGCCGCAGAGAAACCAAAGCTTGGCATCCGGACCCGCCAGCCGCCTTGCCTCGAGCACTGTCTCGAAGGTATAGCTTGGACCCGGTCGCTCCGCTTCTACCGTCCAAACGTCCATGTCATCGATGCCCATCGTCGCGGCCTCTGCCAGCGCAACGCGTGCCGCCGCAGGCGTAACCAGCGCTTGGTCTTTCCACGGCGATACCTGGTTTGGAATCCAGAGGGTCAGGTCGGAGCCCAGCGTCGCTGCCGCAAGCGTTGCGATGACTGAGTGGGCGCGCGTCGGAGGATCAAAGCTTCCCCCAAAGAGCAAAATACGCGACTTATTGGCAAACAGCCCGGCGGGTGTACTCAATGCTTATGCGTCATCATCCGCATCATACGGACCGCGCTGCTGTTCACCCTGCTTGATGACCGCCAGTTGATAGGAATTAATGGCCGAAAACATACGCAGCAACAGCGGAACCCACATCAAAAATGTCCAGGATGGCAAAAAGGCCATCGCCGCGATGCCGGCAAACAACCAAGGTAGTCCTTTTTTGTGTTCGCCGATCAGCATGTGTCCAAGCCCTGGCATCAGGAACGACAGAAACGCAACCAGAAATGGGTTAGCCAACATCCCAGCGTGCAGGCGCGGCAGCTCTTCCTCGCCGGATGCCTGCGCGGTTCCCATCCCGTGGCCGGATGTTCCATTTCCCCGGGCTTCGTGGATGCTGTTAATCTGCCTGACAGTCGTTCGCGTGTCGCGTACACCACTCCGTCCGCCGGCCGTTGCCGCCTGTGGGCTGTGTCCAGTGAGGCTGGCGACATATCCAACTGGGAAGTCTGTGCCGCACTTCATACAAAATGTAAAGCGTGTACTCGTGGTCCGCTGACACTTCGGACAAATCACATCCACGGCCTGTGGAGCACTGGGCTGCGATGGCCTTGGGGATGTTTGCCCACTTGGTCCCGGACGCTGAGTAGCGCGCTGGCTTGCTGGCAGCGGATGCTTGTGGCCTCTGCTGTCCCCAGGTGCCGGAGCTGGTGCGGCGCTACGCTGACGGCGAAGTTGTTCCTCGGCGACCTGCGGAGGGAGCGGGATACTACCGGGTTTGGAGCGGCGTGGAACCGGGATGTCTTCCGCGCGGCTGGAGCCCATTACCTGCTCAAAAATTTCATCGTCAGCATCTATGGCCGATGCGATCGAAATTGGTTCCTGGATAGTTTCTACGGCAATGGTTGCTTCTGCTTCGCCATCACCACTTTGGGCATTAGCAACGGGCTCATCAGCAACTTCGTGGGAAACCATTGGCTCGACAGTTTCCTCAGCCATATCAAATGCGGGTGCTTCGGGATGTACACCCAAATCATCCCCCAAGTCGAACATGTGAACTGGCTGTGGGGCTGGGGCTTCCTGAAACTCTCTTGCTTCCGTGTCAGGTACAGCTTCTAGTTCAACAGCTTGCTCAGCAACGACATCAACTGTTTCGTCATCACTGAATACCGTCTTAGTGCTCGAGACAACAGCATCAGATGCTTCGTCTAAAAAAGTTTCAGCATCAACAACAACGGCTGCCGCATCATTTGCCACAGTCTCAGCAGCCGAGGCATCCGACACCATTACCTCATCGGTTGACGATGCGGTCGTGGGTGCTTGGGATGTAGTATCTGGGCCGTTTTCCATGGGATGTCACTGTCTCGCGGGTGAGGCGATTGTAGCATGATTGATACGTGTGGCTCACGGCATTCGTTCCGCTGCAAGCCACACGCACGCGTCGATTACGCATCAACTGACAGCCGACATTAGGCAATAATCTGCTTAATAACCTTGGCACCTTCGACGCCTGT
>CAIWTR010000119.1 GCA_903915615.1 uncultured Armatimonadota bacterium | reverse complement strand
CCTGCAGCAACCATCGAAGCAAGGAGTGAAAATCCGATTCGCCTAGCTAGAAAGTGCATCCCGATTGCAGCGATCGGTATATGAATGACCGGGATAATCCCAGCCACGTGCCATGCCGGGAGGAGTGCGTTCAGCCATACCGTCGGATAGAGTAGCCAGCCTTGCGGATTACCTACATGCGGTACCCCACCAAGGATTGTGTGGTTCCAAAAAAGCAGCTTTCCTTCGTGCAGGGCTGACGCAATATTTCCAAACTGTGGGATGAAGTAAAGCGCGAGGTCGCCGAAAAAAACGGACTTAGCCCCGATGACAACCGGCCAGAAAAGAAACGCCGTGATCAGTGTCCAATACCCAGCGACAACCCCGAGCTCTCGAATATCACGGTGCTTTAAGACGGGCTGCATCCACCGATGCTACCATCCGGACATCCAATCAGTTTCATTCCCAGAGGTACACTGGAAGCTGTGCAGATTCAATTAGCCATCATCGGTGGAACAGGCATTACCGCTGACATCCTGACGAAAACAACTAGCCATGAAGTCGTGGCGACACGCTTTGGAACCGCCGATGTAACCATCGGAGAAATCGGTGCGATCCCGGCCGCATTTCTACACCGCCATGGCATCGGCCACAAGATTCCTCCGCACGGCATAACGCACAAGGCAAATATTGCGGCATTGGCAAAGCTTGGCGTAAAGGCTATCTTTGCTACGACAGCCGTTGGATCTCTCGCCACGTCGATCCATCCAGGCGAAATCGTCCTGTTGGATGACTTGATAGACCTGACCCGAAACCAAGCGGAGCGGACGTTTTTCACAAATGATGTGGTGCACACGGATGTGACTCCCTCCTACAGCCCGGCACTTCGCAAGGCATTTATTGATGCTGCAGCTGCGCTTGGAAGTCCAATCCGCGACAGTGGAACCTACGTTTGCACGGATGGCCCACGGTTTGAAACGCCAGCGGAGATCCGGATGATGGCGAGGCTGGGCGGCGATGTTGTCGGTATGACAGGCGCAAATGAAGCGATGCTTGCCATCGAGGCCGGGATGCACTACTGCGGCGCATCCGTTGTCACAAACTACGGCGCGGGCCTGACGGCAGCTGCGATTGCACACGAGAGCGTACATGACATCGTAGTTGGGGTAGCCCCTAAGCTGCAGGCAATATTAGTTAAAGCAGTCGCTGGTCTGGACTTGACTACCCTGCCGGCACGGGGAACCGGTAAGTTTAGTCCCTAAACACGCTTTAGCGTCCCGCCGCTTTACGTACCGCGGCAATCGTCTCCGGTGTAACAGCACGTTCGAAGGAACGGAATCCAGCGAGCCCGAAGCCATGCTTGTCTGCTAGCTCCCACATTTTGGATGCCTGCTCAACGCTAACCGTTTTTCCAAGCGTAAACGATTCATACCGCTGGTCAAGCGCCAACATCATCGTTTCCGACATACAGGCATACGCGGTTCCAGCGGGAAAACCAAAGCTAAAATCCCCGGTCTTCTCGACGCCATGCTTATCAGTCTTTATGCATGACATCTTCCCAGGAACCTGAACGATTCCACCTTCAATAACGAGAACATCCGGGCGCTCTTTCGCGACACGCACCGAGACATCCCGTGGACGCGCGACATCACAGACAACCGCGCCAGGCTTCAAATCCGATGGCTGGATAACGGCATCAACAGCGGATGTCACTGTCACGATAACATCGGCATCTTTGAGGCCAGTTGATGTATCCGATGAAACATTTACGGTCTTACACACGGCCCGCAGCTCGTTCGCCAGGGGCTCAAGCTTGGCCGCATCGCGGCCAAGGAGGGTCAACTTTCTGCACTTTGGAGCGAGGAGCATGGCACTTGTACGGCCAATGCTTCCGGCTGCACCGACGATGGCGACATGGGCATCCTCAATCGGCACTCCCATCAGGTCAGCACCCTTGATCGCTCCCTCAACAGCCGTCGCAACGGTGTAACTATTTCCAGTCGTTACGGCCATATTGACGCGCTTGGCAAGAGTGATCCCGCCATCACCGGCCACTGATGTCAATGCTCCAAGGCCAATGACTTTCGCACCAAGGCCATCCGCGAGGGCAACACACTGCTCGAGGTTTTTATAGACGAACTCAGGTTCGGATGTCAAAAGCTTTCGGGGCCCAAGGGTACACCCAATAAACCAACCTTCGGCCTCCACCCCAGTCTTGGATTTGATTCCGGTGATGTGAGACACGACCATCGGCTTTACATACGCCATCGCGTTCTCAACCATAGGAGCTGGGAAGTACTTGGCGATAGGGAATTTTTTCGCGACATCCGCACGGACATCAATTGCATGGATGATAAAGGCAAAGCGTTCCATTACTTGTTCACTCCAACACCCGTAGCTTGCAGGTCGATAACATTGATGTCCCACGACAGCTTTGCGAGAACCGCTTCGTATCCAGCCTTGTCAAGCAGCTTGCCACCGTTTAACGCAACACACATCGCTTCCATCACATTTGTACCGAACGAGCGTCCATCAAAGGATGGCGTCGTCGTGATTAGACGCTTTACTCCGCGTTCACGAAGCTCGATTTGATCCTGTTCCGTCGTCGTGTTTGTCAGAATGGTTTTACCCTTAAGAATTCCGCTTTCAGGCGTTGGTAGATGCCTCCTGATGTAGTGGAAGTCTCCAGCAATGATGTCCGCCCAGACATACCACTGTTGATGCTTTGGGATGATTTGATTTTGCTTTTCGCCCATCGGGTAAAGAACCGAGAGAGGCATCTGAACGATTAATGGAAGCAACAATCCTGCGACAAGCCGGTGTTGCTTGGCGCCATGAATCGG
>CAIWTR010000118.1 GCA_903915615.1 uncultured Armatimonadota bacterium | reverse complement strand
TGCGCATCGATTGTGTCGTGGCGACGGTAGAGATCAAGTCCGATTTCCCCGATCGCCACCACTTTTGCCAGCTGAGCGGCTGCTTTCAGCCACGCCGCTTCCTCATCATTCCATTCCAGGGCGCTGTCCGGATGAAACCCAATTGCTGCGTAGACATTTGCGTTTTGCTGTGCAAGAACCATCGCCCGCTCGCTGGAGATACGGTCAAACCCTACGACGATAACCGCATCGAGCAAGCTCAGCGTATGCTTCCAATGTTCGCGTTCAGACCAGAGTGGCTCAGTGTTTAGGTGGCAATGTGTATCGATCACGTTATGTCAGGCTTTGGGAACAGCAACGCTCGAAAGAATACTCGTAAGGACATCGCGCTCGGTCATCCCCTTTGCAAACGCATCCCCACTCAGGCTGATGCGGTGTGCAAGGATTGGGATGGCCAAAGCCTTCACATCATCCGGGATTACGTGGTTCCGCCCAGCCATCGCCGCCCAGGCTTGTGCTGCATGAAGCAAAGCCAGCGAGCCACGTGGGGAGCCACCTATATCGATGCGTACATCCGAGCGCGTCGCGCCGACGAGTGCAACGATATACGCATGGATGCTTGGGTCGACGTGTATGTTGCGAACATGGGCTTGCAGCGTCGATATCTCGGCTGCGTTTGACTCCGGCTGCAATGTGTCGATTGGGTTTGCCGACTGCTGGCTGGTCAGAATCGCGATTTCGTCGGCCGCCGATGGGTAGCCCATATGCACACGCATCAAGAAACGGTCCAGCTGTGCCGCCGGGAGCTGAAAGGTTCCAGCGTGTTCGATTTGGTTTTGCGTTGCGATAACAAAGAATGGCGCGGGTACGGGATACGTAATGCCATCCACGGTTACTTGACGTTCTTCCATACATTCCAGAAGGGCTGCTTGCGTTTTTGGCGTAGCGCGGTTGATCTCATCAGCAAGGAGAACTTGGGTGAACACGGGGCCTGGACGGAATTCGAAGTCACGCGATGTTGAGTTGAAGATGGACGAGCCGGTTACATCGGCTGGAAGAAGGTCAGGTGTGAACTGTATGCGTCGGATATCGCAGCCTAGTGCGATCGCCAATGCTTTTGCCAATGTTGTCTTACCAACACCTGGGGTGTCTTCGATAAGGATGTGACCATTTGTAAGGATGGCGCAAAGTGCATGGTTGACGATGTCACGCTTTCCAACAATGACGGTTTCGACGCGTGCACGGATTGCATCAATACGGCTGCGAACACTGGTGGAATTATCTGACTTTTCGGTTGACATAACCAAAGTCTAGCATTTTTCCTGTGACTAGTTTTGTTCCGCATCTAGACATTGTATAAATTGATACAGTATTCTCAGATGTGTGCCGATGATAGTCAGTGTTGAACGGGACAGAATATGAATACTAGAGAACAAATTGGTCAATCGCCGATCGAAGAGCTCGACCGTGCAATGCGCACGAGCAGCCGCATCTTTTTGCGCCCAACCGCGAATGTAGAAATGCGCTCCCTGCCAGCATCCCATTTGCGCTTGCTGCAAGTCATCGGCCGTTTGCCAGATTCGAAGATGGTTGATGTTGCGAAGGCCTTGGATGTTCAGCTTCCTGCTGTCTCCCAAATGGTAGACAAAATGGTGAAGGCTGGAAACGTTGTACGAGTCCAGGATCCACTCGACCGTCGTATCTCCCGCCTGCGCTTGACACCTGAGATGGAAGAGCTCCTTTCGGATGCAGCATCTGCCCGTCTCGCACGTGTTGCCAAGGCTGCGGAAGCGCTGACGCATGAGGAAGTCGAACTTCTGACAGTGCTGTTGGATCGATTGACGAATCAGCTCTCCCCACGCGTTAGTCCAAACTTTGCTGGACCGACCCCTGTTGCGCGGGAAGGCTATGATGCGGATCCAAGTCTTGAAATCGCATCCAGCCGTCGTGGAGCACGTGTCCGCAAGCGCACGCTGTAATCCACGCTCACAAACTTTACAAAAGCCCGGAACCACCCGGGCTTTTTACATTTCTGTATGTATTTGTACCTTGTGGGCACAGATGATGGCTGTTGATAAGGGATGTTCCTAAACAATGTCGAACCATCCCGTGTGTAAATGCGTTTTAATAGACGTATCTGCCGGAGTTGTTCCCATTTGTTGGCGTCCTCCGGTGATTCAGACGTTTTGAGGTAGCTGATTTGAACCGAAAAGTAATTGGAATAGTCGCCGCAGTCGTTCTGGTTGGCGGTGGATTCTGGTGGAAGTCAAAGACATCCGCTACCGCCGGCGCTGGCAAGACACAGTACAAGTTGACCGCCGTTGATACGGGAGAGGTCAAGAAGACCGTTAGCGCCACGGGAACCCTCCAGGCATGGAAGGTTGTCGATATCAAGGCACGCGCTGGTGGTGAGCTTGCATTCCTCGGTGTCGATGTCGGCTCACGCGTTACGAAGGACCAGATTCTGGCTCGTATTGATCCACTCGATGTCCAGTTGACATTGAACAATGCGAAGGCCGATGAAGTCAGCGCCAAGGCGCGTGAAGCGCAATCCGGTAAGAACTATGAGCTCCAGGTTCGCCAGAGCGGCATTACCGTAAAGGATGCGCAGGCGGCATTGCTCTCGGCCAAGGCAAACGTAAAGCTTGCTGAAACGCGTCTTCAAACAGCAAAGCTCCAATCGGATGCGCAACCTGATCTGACCAAGGCCGCGATTGCCAGTGCGAAAGCAAACTCTGATCAAGCACTAACAAACCGACGTCAACTTGATGCCACCCTGCAACAGCAGCGCGCAGCTGCGAAGGCGACGCTTGATCAAGCGGTCGCCAACCGACGCAATGCTGGACTAAACCTCGAGCGTCAGAAATCCCTCCTCGAAAAGGGTTTTGTCTCCCAGCAGGCGGTTGACACAGCACAGGCCAACCTCGAAGTTACCGAAGCATCCGAGCAGTCTGCACGTACTAAGGTCGACACCATCGACATGGAGTTGAAGTCCACCGTTGAGGCGGCCGATTCCCGCATTGCCCAGACAATAGCTGCTTTTGAGCAAGCGCAGGCTGGCGCAGTCGATGTGAAAAACCGTGAAAACGCTGTTCGTGAAGCTGAGTCATCCTTGCTAGTTTCGAAAGCCGCTCTCGCGCGTGCCGAAATGACCATCGAGCAGTCAAATGCGGCTCTCATCAACAACGACATTCGTAAGTTCGACATCGATGCCAACAAAGCCACGATTGCACGTGCACAGGCCGGTCTCTTTAATGCCGAAACGAGTTTGGCGAGAACGATTATCCGTGCACCAATGGATGGAGTTGTCCTTCAGAAGTTCGCTGAGCAGGGCACGATTATCGCATCCGCACTAGGCATCAACTCCACGGGACAAAACCTCCTCCAGATCGGCGATACATCCAAGATGTATGTCGATGTAACGGTCGATGAAACCGATATCGCTGCCGTTGAGGAAGGCCAGAACGTGGATGTTTCGATCGAGGCGTATCCAGGGATGCCGTTTGAAGGCAAAGTCATCCGTATTGACCCTCAGGCAGTCGTCTTGCAGAACGTAACATCTGTCCATGTGCGTGTAGAGGTCGACAACTCTGTTCCGACTTTTGCATTGCTGAAGCCAGGGATGAATGCAACCTGTGAGTTCGTGATGGAAAAGACGGACAGCGCTGTTCGTGTGCCAAATGAGGCTGTCCGTGAAGACAACGATGGCAAGTTTGTGGAAATCGGTGAGGGTGGAAAGACCGCTCCTGCAGATCCAAAGAACCCAACGGCTGTCGACCCGGATGCATTGATTGATGTCAAGCTCAAGAAAATCAAGGTTGAGCCAGGTGTGGTTGGTAATGACTACACAGAAATCAAGTCCAGTGATGGTAATGCGGTCGCCGATGGCGCCAAGGTCGTAACTCAGACGATTGAGCCGACGCCGACAGCGGCGGCCGGTGGGTCACCATTTGGTGGCGGTGGAATGCGTGGCATGGGTGGTGGTGGCGGAGGTCGCCGTTAACATGGCATCCACCACAACCACTGCCCCGGCTGTCAAGCCACCAGCGCCACCCGCATCGGGTAGCCGCATGGGAGCCTTTGGCGTCAGCATCGAAATGGCCTTCAACGGCCTTGGAGCCAACAAGCTTCGCTCATTCCTGACGATGCTTGGTGTGATTATCGGTGTGGGAGCCGTCATCATCGCGATCGCGATTGGTGAAGGTTCCCGGGCAGCGGTTGCGGAAAGCATCCAAAAGCTTGGTACAAACGTGATGACGGTCTTCCCTGGCTCACAACGCCGGGGAGGCATTTCGTTTGGTGGCGGATCAAGCACAACGCTAAAGCTTGAAGATGCCGATTACGTCATCCGTAACTGTCCGACTGTCAAGGCTGTCGTCCCGACGGTCAACCGTAACGCCACGATTAAGTATGCGAATAAAAACGATGCTAAGTCTGTAACGGGTACCGGTCAGGATTATCCGACCGTTCAGAACCATCCGGTTGCAAAGGGACGCTTCTTCAATCAATCCGAAGTGCGGTCCCTCAAGCGTGTCATCGTTCTTGGCTCGAATGTCGCTAAGGATATCTTCGACCGTGCGGATCCCGTTGGCAAACAGGTCCGTGTGAATGGTCAGACCTTTGATGTCATCGGTGTTCTGAAAGAAAAGGGCGGCACGGGTTTCCGTAACCCGGATGATGCCGCATACGTTCCGGTAACCGCTGCGATGCGCCGCTTGTTTGGCATGGAAAACATCAACAGTATTACCGTTCAGTCCCGTTCGACCAGCCTGATGGACAAGACAAAGGCTGAAATCGAAACCAACCTGAAGCGTAAGCACAAGATTGCGGATTCAGGCGCGCCGGACTTTACGGTTTTCAGCCAGTCTGATCTCGCGGCAACACAAGATGCGCAGCAGTCGACATTTGGTGCATTGATCACCTACCTCGCGATTGTGAGTCTAGTGGTTGGTGGCATCGGCATCATGAATATCATGCTAGTTTCGGTAACGGAGCGCACACGGGAAATCGGTATCCGTAAGGCGATCGGTGCCCGGCGGGCTGATATTTTGAGCCAGTTTCTCCTCGAGGCCCTCTTCCTTTCTCTGGTTGGAGGTCTGATCGGGGTTGGACTGGGTTACGCAGGAAGCAGCTTTATCTCTGAGCAAAACGGCTGGCGCGTGGATGTGGCCATGGAAACGGTTGCGCTTGCATTCTCGTTCTCAGCGGTCGTTGGCGTGTTCTTTGGCTTCTACCCCGCCTTTAAGGCAAGCCAGTTGTCTCCAATAGAGGCGCTACGCTACGAGTAGGCATTGGATGTTTGCTGGATGTACAAGCGGCAGAATTCGTCGCAAATCGGATTGAACAACACAGGAGAGTAATGATGAAGAAAGTACTGATGATTGCAGCTACGTTGATGATGGCTGCCCTTGTAACCGGTCCCGTGATGGCGCAGGGCGGTATGGGCGGTTTCCAGATGCCTCCAGAGCTTACAAAAGCGATGGACAAAATGCGTACAGCACGCAAGAACCGGATGATGATTGGGCGTACCGTTCGCGCAATTGCTGAGTTGAACAAAGATCCAAAGACTGCATTGACCAAAGATCAGGCCAAGAAAGTCACTGCTGTTCTCGACAAGTGGGCAGCCAAGCCTGACATGACCGAAGATCAGGCAAAGCAGGTCTCCAAAGAACTGACTGCGCCTCTTTCGACCAACATTTCACAGATCAAGAAGCTTGCTGTTGAGATGCAGGCTAACAACCGCATGGGCGGAGGTGGTGGCGGCGGCCGTCCTGGTGGCGGTGGTGGCATGGGCGGTGGACGTCCAGGCGGCGGTGGAGCCGCTGGTGGTGGAATGCCGGCGTTTGATCCTAAAGCTATTGCCCGCCGTATCGAGGATGGCTTGAAGAAGCCTTATAACCCGATGAACCCAGGCACATGGGGTGATGATCAGTGGGTACAGCGGATGAAGGACAGCTACGGAAATGCTGTCAAGGACATCAAGGCTAAAGCCAAGTAGTCCTACGAATCGGAAGCAAACCGGCCAGGAATCCTGGCCGGTTTTTTCGTGACCCTCCACTTTCCTGCGTAATATTCCGACAACGTAGGATATGAGACTGTCTCCACATTGGATTCTGGCATCGCTTACCCTGGCTGTTACCGTGTTACTGGTATCTCCGGGGTGCAAATCCGTGATGGCAAAGCAGCCATCGAAGTCAGCCACGAATATGGGGCGGCGCACCTATGGACGTGATCGCTCAGCAAGAAATCAGCAGGAAGCGCGTATCGCATTTGAGGACCGCTCCCTCGAATGGGGGCTTCCGCCATCGAACTACATTCTGGAAAAGCAACCCAAAAATATTGAGGAAACGTTTGGAACCGGCTGCGCCTTTGCTGACCTGAATGGCGACCACTTTGATGAGGCGATTGTTGTCCATCACAATGGCATTCGCATTTATCGTAACGATGCCGGTAAAGGATTTACGGACATCTCGAGAACCTGGGCCCCCGCGCTATCAGGGAGGCTGCATGGCATCGCTGCGGGCGATATCGATGCTGATGGTCGCGTCGATCTTGTCATCGGGGGACATCCAGGACTGTTCTTCCTCCGCAATACAGGCGTAAAGCTCGTCGCGTCGCGCATTAATCCCATCGGCGATACCACCAGCTGGTGGAGCAGTATTGCACTCACACATCTTGACCGTGGGCGGACCCTCGACATTGTTGCCGGTCGCTACGTTGGTTTCGGAGCGAGCGCGCCACAAGTCTGCTCCGTGGATGGCATCCCGACCACCTGTGGCAGCTTTCACTACGCGGGACAGACCGCAGTCGCATTAATCGCACGTGGGCGCAATACATTCCTCGATGTTAGTAAGCGCATTGGATTACAAGCCGCAGCAAGTCGTGTAACGGGCATTGCTCCCCAAGATTTCGATAATGATGGTGACAGCGATTTGTTGATACTTAGC
>CAIWTR010000117.1 GCA_903915615.1 uncultured Armatimonadota bacterium | reverse complement strand
GGTCGCAAGCCATCGGCGAGTGAAACAAAGCTGGCGATGGAGTTCATCGGCAAGGACATCAATGACCTGAATGCGTGGAAGGACTACTGCCACGTGATGTTCAACGTCAAGGAATTCATCTTTATCCGTTGATACGGGTGTTTTGAGCAAGTGAAACTGGAGTAATCACAGTGACTGAAGGCTGTAACAATATCGTGACTCCCCTGTCACGCCGCGAGCTCTTGGGCCGTGCCGCAAATGGTTTCGGTGCGCTTGCGCTCGCCGGGCTCGCGACGGATGATGCCGCGCGGGCATCCACCGGGTCGCAAATCATCACCAAGCTGCACCACAAACAGCGCGCGAAGCGGGTTATCTTCCTGTACATGGATGGCGGTCCAAGTCAAATGGACACGTTTGACCCAAAGCCGCGGTTGACGCTTGACCATGGCAAGCCATTGCCGATGAAGGTGCCCGTCACACAGTTCAACAACAATAACAATCTGCTGAAGTCGCCTTGGTCATTCAAAAAATATGGCCAGAGTGGCATTGAGGTCAGTGAGCTCTTCCCTGAGGTTGCCCAGTGTGTGGATGATATGTGTATCCTCCGCTCGATGACGAGTAACTTCCCGGAGCACACGAATGCAAACTACTTCCTGCATACGTGTAACGGTAACCAGGGACGCCCGAGTATGGGCGCGTGGGTGACGTATGGCCTCGGCACGGAAAGCCAGAACCTCCCGGGGTTCGTCGTGCTATCCGGCGGTCTGATTCCCCCTGGCGGTGCGGACTGTTTTGGCTCAGGCTTTCTCCCGGCAACCTTTCAAGGGTCACTCTTCAAGGCCGGTGCAAAACCAGTTTCTAATTTGGAGCGTGGAGAGGCATCGGATTCCGAGCAGCTTAAAAAACTTGACCTCCTAAAGAAGCTAGATAAGGGTGTTCTGGGCTCGACGGGCAACTCTGGTGCGGTGGAAGCTGCCATCAAGAACTATGAGCTGGCCTTCAAAATGCAGACGGCAGTTCCTGATCTCTATGACCTGCGCGGCGAAACCGATGCAACGAAGAGTCTGTATGGCATCGACCATCAATATGGTCCGACGCGCGTGTTTGGTACCCAGTGTCTGATGGCGCGTCGCCTCCTCGAGCGTGGTGTGCGCTTTGTTGAGCTGACCTGTCCGGGAACGGGCCATGACCGCTGGGATCAGCACGGAAACCTCAAGCGTGGTCATGAAGACAATGCCCGTGCGGTCGACAAGCCGATTGCCGGCTTGCTCAAAGACCTCAAGGCCCGCGGGATGCTGGAGGACACTCTGGTGATCTGGGGTGGTGAGTTTGGTCGCACGCCGATGGCACAGGGCGGGGATGGTCGTGATCACAACCCGTATGGCTTCACGATGTGGATGGCCGGTGGTGGTGTCAAGGGTGGAATGACGTATGGCGCCACGGATGACTGGGGTTACTACGCCGTCGAGAACAAGATGGAAATGTATGACCTTCACGCGACCGTCTTGCACCTGATGGGGGTTGACCATACAAAGCTGACGTATCGCTTCGGCGGGCGCGATATGCGTCTCACGGATGTCCATGGAGTCGTGCAGACCAAGATTCTGGCCTAGCGGGGATCGGGTCTGTTAGAAACCGAAAAGCCTCCCGGGAAACCGAGAGGCTTTTTTGTCGTAACCTTTCCAACAACCCTGTAGCGTGACGATTTAGTCGTCATCACCATCCGTGTCGGCAACTGGCCGGTAATCTGCCAGTGGGAATGCTTTGCCAGGCTTGGTTGCACGCCAGACAGCCTGTGTGACGACCTTTCCATCCGCACGGTCGACATGGTCCCAGTCCATCTTGCCGCAGGCAATTGCGAGCTGTTTGGAGATGCCTGTAAGGGATGCCACCTTGGGGTTGAACTCATCCAGAGGAATGCGGTTCGGCTTCGCCGTGTAGGGTCGTAAATCGGCTTTGGCTGTGAAGCACTTCGTCAATGGTGTTGCTGTCGCATCGAAGCGATTCAGAGCCGGCAGACCAAGAACAAGCCCCATCGTGCGGATGAACCCAGTGTGGTTGTACTGCTCCGAAACCGTCACACCACGCTTTGTATACGGCGAGATACAGAGTGCTGTGGTGCGGTGGCCATCCACATGATCGATGCCGAGTTGGGAGTCATCCTCGATCACTAGAATCAATGTCTTCGACCAGAACTTTGACTTACTGATACGTTCAACAATGCGTCCAAGCGCCAGGTCATTGTCGGCAACGGTAGCCCGCGGCGTTGGTGTCCCCTCTCGCGTGCCGCTGGTATGGTCATTTGGGAGCAGCATGATGCTCAGATTTGGCATTTTGCCTTCCGCTTCAAAGCGATCCATGTCCTTATTGAAGACATCCGCGCGCCATTGATCGGAGACAATACTTGGAAAGCCGATAAATTCCGGGTGCATATAGGGCCGGATAGCCGCATTGTCGGTCCC
>CAIWTR010000116.1 GCA_903915615.1 uncultured Armatimonadota bacterium | reverse complement strand
CAGGTTGCACTCGATGCAATGGTTTCCGCAGGCGCATCCCATTCGTATATTGGGTTTGACGATGATGGTCAAGCGTGCGTGGTGAAAACCCATGGAAACAAAGACACATCGTTAATTCTCCGTGGAGGACGTCAGAGTCAGCCTAACTTTGACCGCGTAAGCGTTGCCAGAGCCGTAGCTGACCTTGATAGGGTTGGGTTGCCAAAGGCACTTATTGTGGATGCCAGCCATGCGAACTCAGGCTACGACCCGATGCAGCAGCCGTTCGTCGCCGAGCGCGTGGTCACTCAGCGCCTCGAAGGCGAATCAGCGCTCAGAGGCATCATGATCGAGAGCAACCTCTTCTCGGGTAAGCAGCCCATCAGCCCAAATATGCGGTATGGCGTATCCGTAACAGATGGCTGTCTCGGCTGGGATGAGACAGCGACGCTCCTGAAGCGCTTGTATAGCCTTCTGTAGTTCTGCGGTGGGTGTCCCTAACGGTAGCTAAACCCGCGACGTGCATTGATCAGCATCTAGCCATTATCGTTATGTAGATGGCACTCGCTTTACTCTGTGGCAGAGTGTGCAGGTTAGTCCCGTTTACACACCATCTAGTGGCTGCTCACGAACACACTTCTCAAAGACCATACCTGTTTAACGGTAACTTTGTGCGTTTTTTCACAAATTAGTTATCCTTGTTCACTGTTATGCGCTAAAATGCAACGCGTCCCGCCAGCGTTGTCGTGTGCGCGCCTTTTCTAGTGGTTTGCAGACAAACCATGCCTCAAGAATGAACTGAGCGTCACGTCAAAAAGCTGTCGGGGAATTGGGATATTACGTCCCTCAGGGGGTAGAGCTTTGTCGTTGGATGGCCTTGGGTTGTGGAATCAGCTACCGTTTGTTGCAGGCGGTGCCGGAATAGTGGCTGCCGTATTCTTCTACATTAGAGTGAATCAGCAACCTGCCGGTAATGATGCGATGAATCGAATTGCGGGCTACATCCAAGACGGTGCAATGGCCTTTCTGCGACGGGAATATCAGGTCCTTGCTGGCTATATTCTTGTTGTATCGATTCTGATGGGTGTGTTTATAGGATGGGCTGCTGCAGCTGCGTTTGCCGTGGGCTCACTTCTCTCACTGTTGGCTGGATTCTGCGGGATGCGGGCTGCAACGCTCGCCAATGTCCGGACAGCTCAGGCCGCACGAACCGGTAAGAAGTCGAATGCTCTCCTTGTTGCCCTCGATGGCGGCGCGGTGATGGGCCTCTCGGTCGCCGCACTCGGTCTCCTTGGACTGAGCACTATTGCCGCGCTCTTTCCCGGAAAAGCATCGCTACTGCATGCCTTTGCCGTCGGAGCATCGTCTATTGCACTCTTCGCCCGCGTCGGCGGAGGTATCTACACCAAAGCCGCGGATGTTGGCTCCGATATCGCCGGAAAAGTCGTCGAAGGTATTCCAGAGGATGATCCACGTAACCCTGGCGTGATTGCGGACAATGTTGGAGACAACGTTGGCGATGTTGCTGGCATGGGGGCGGATATCTACGAATCGATGGTCGCGGCAATCGTCGCCGCAACCGCCATCGCGATGACAACGGATTCACCCGAAGCACTCGCAAAACTGGTCCCTGCCGGTACAACCTTCGAAGTGGCAAAGTCCATCGGTGCAGCGCTTCCACTCGTGCTGTCGGCCCTTGGCCTTGTCATCTCAATCCTGAGTATCTTCGTAGCGCGAGCGCTGCGCTTCCTAAAACCGGCGACCGTCCTACGGAGCTGCCTCATCATCCCACCACTAGTCCTGGTTGTTGTCACCGCGGCCGTCGTGGGGATGCTTGGTGCCACTCAGTCTGTAACCATCTGTTTAGGTGCAGGTGCCATCGGCGGCGCACTCATCGGACTGATCACCGAGTATTACACCGCTCATAGCCCAATCCGGTCCGTGGCACAGGCATCGATCACCGGTGCAGCAACCAATGTGATCCAAGGACTGGCTGTTGGAAAACAGAGCGTAGCCATCCCGATGGTCATCATCTGTGGCACAGCCTACATCAGTAACATGTCGCTTGGTCTCTATGGGATCGCGATGGCGGCGGTTGGAATGTTGGCTGCGACGGCAATCGTAATGACCGTTGATGCCTATGGACCGATTTCTGACAATGCTGGCGGTATTGCTGAAATGGCAGCCCTTGGTAAAGATGTCCGTGCCATCACCGATGAGCTTGACTCAGTAGGGAACACCACAGCAGCAATCGGTAAGGGATTTGCCATTGGGAGCGCGACGCTCACCGTGGTCGCACTCTTCGCTGCTTTCTCTCTCGAAATACGCGAAGCCGCAGGACATGAGATCAAGCTCGAGCTCACGGATGCACGTATCCTCATCGGAATCCTGATCGGTTCAATCCTTCCCTTCTGGGTTGGAGCAAGCACGATGCTGGCAGTTGGTCATGCTGCACAAAAAATCGTCCTTGAGATCAAGCGTCAGTTCGATGAGATTGTTGGTTTGCGTGAAGGTACTGCAGATCCAGACTCGGCACGTATTGTAGACATTGCGACGCGTGCAGCCTTGATAGAGATGATTCAACCTGGGCTTGTTGCGGTCTTCGCGCCTGTCGCTGTTGGGTTCCTCATGGGACCTGAAGAGCTTGCGGGAATGCTTGCTGGCGCACTTGCCGTTGGTTCGACGATGTCGCTGTTTATGGCGAATGCAGGCGGTGCTTGGGACAACGCAAAGAAGCACATCGAACAGGATGGTCTTTTGGGAGAGTCAAAGGGCGGAGAGGCTCACAAGGCATCTGTGGTGGGCGACACAATCGGAGACCCATTCAAGGATACATCCGGGCCGGCTGTTGCGATTTTGATCAAGGTGATGAGTGTTGTCAGCTTGCTCATTGCGCCGATGGTTGCTGGACGCTAGTTGCGTCTGGCCTGCTTGTGAAAGAGCTCTGGGACAGCATCGTCCCGGAGCTTTTTTGCATTTTGAGGACCAGTAACCGAATAAAAGGTCCACGTTAAAAACAAACAGGAGTCACAATGTGACTCCTGAAAGTGCCCAAGAAGGGACTTGAACCCTTACCCCTTACGGGACACGCCCCTCAAACGTGCGCGTCTGCCAATTCCGCCACCTGGGCTGGTGCGAGCGGACTAAAATCCGCCCCCTGAAGATATCGCTCCAGCCATCCATTGTCAAGGAAATGACGCGATATTCAAGGTTTATCTTCCGGTTCATCCGCATCCGGGACGCGGGGACCAATAAACAGCGCCCAGCGGACATTCAGTGTTTCCCAGTCATACTGAGCGCCATCACCACCACCATTCCAATAACGGTTGCCCGTAGGACTAAAGCTGCCATCCGGACGACCTATACGCGCAGCCCGCGTCTGATCTCCCGCAGGGTCATTGACGATAATGCGACCATCATCCGTATAGCCGCGCACGGTCATCAAATGTCCCGCAGCTGTAACACGCGTCCCTAACAGTACTGGTCGTCCGGCTTTTAGCTCGGCAAGGACACGCTCCTTCGTGACTTTCGTTCCGTAGACCATGCTCGCAGTTGGAAAGTACCCCCTGATGAGCTTGAGCATTTTGTAGTGAACAGTTCCAAGATTTGGCTCGGTAATGCGGTCATCGACTGACTGAAGCAGACCACCATAGAGACTTGTGTGCGGATAGCTTTCCGTAACCGTGACTGGCTCTTCGGTAATCTTTCCAAGGCCCGCAAGGAGCATCAGAATCGAAACAGGACCACAGGAACCACTGCCATCGAATCCATCTGGTGCATCCCAGACCTGCTGCATCAATGGAAGTTGAATATCAACGACAGGCGTACCTTTGGAGCGCCGCGGGATACCCGTGAAGTGCCATGGAGCCGGAGGACCATAGACATTGCGTCCCCAAGTCAGCTGGTCAGGACGTATTCGTGTAACGTTGATCTTAACTTGGAGCGGATGGTTTCCAGCGGCGAGAATACCAAGAACCTTGTCCGCGTATGTGTTTGCCGATGGGCCATCCTTACCGGTCCCTGCACGACCAAGTGCAAAGTACCAAGACTCGAATATGCCGATTCCATCCTCAAGGTTGCCATTTCCGATAATCGGTGCCCGGTTCCAGGCAATCGCCAGACGCTTTGCGACATCTTGTACAGATTGGTTTTCGGAACCTGTCTGTAATTCAGTAGATGGCATCGCTAACATCGCAGACACAAGCTCGGCAGGAACCCGCCACTGCCGGGAAACATCACGAATGATCATCTGGAAGGCTGGAGCATTGCTGGTCACTTCTTGGAAGTACGCACTAATGTGGACAGGCATGCGCAATTCTAGCCTCAATTCACCGTTAAGGACGTAACGCGTTCATATCGTTGCCAGATGTGCGATTATGTTTATACAAGACACGTAATCTCTGATGCTGCTTGGTATATTCGATGCAGGTGTCGGGCTAAATATTTGTCGATATCGAGTCAAATGTGGCGTTATGCGGGAATAGTGATGTGATGGCAAAGCGAAAATCGACTGGTGATGAGCCGCGGCGCACGTCCGCATCGACAAAAGGCAAGGCGGATGATGGCACATTGCCGTCACCGTGGCTCGCTATCCTTACGACGCTAATCGTAGTGCTTGGCTCTATTGCCGCGGGTCTGGCAGTGTTTTGGGGGCCAACTGCACGGGATCTGTCTGCTCCCACCGAATACTTTTCCGCTGCCCGCGCCCACAAACATGTCCAAGCGATTGCACGTGCTCCTCATCCACCGGGAACAGCTGAGCATGCCCGCGTTCGTGCGTATATTGTGGAGCAGCTACGTGCACTAAAACTTGATGTTCATGAACAGGAAGCAGTGGCGACATCCAAGTCAAAGCGTGGGATGACGCTGGCAAATGTCGTGAACATCGTTGGCTATCGAAAAGGAGCCTCTCCAAAGCCTGGACCGCCGCTTGTCTTGATGGCTCATTATGACTCCGTTCCAACGGGACCGGGCGCCGGGGATGACGCAGCGGGTGTGGCTGCGATTCTCGAGGCACTGAGAGCTCTTGGTTCACAGCGCCTCGTAAATGATGTCTATGTCGTTATCACAGATGCTGAGGAGCTTGGGTTGCTTGGCGCTAAAGCGTGGTTTGCATCCGAGGAAGGCAAGAAACTCGGCAAGGGTGTGATCATAAACCTTGAAGCCCGCGGCGGCAGTGGCCCGGTCTTTATGTTTGAAACGGGAGCTGCGAACCGCCGTCTGGTGGAGCATCTGA
Source organism: uncultured Armatimonadota bacterium (assembly GCA_903915615.1). GTDB lineage: Bacteria > Armatimonadota > Armatimonadia > Armatimonadales > Armatimonadaceae > CAIRTT01. Next base: position 6,919 of record CAIWTR010000116.1, on the reverse strand, counting down.
GTCAGGCCACGGAGTACCCCGCAGCATCATCCCTGATGTACAACCTCTACAAGCTGCTCCCCAATGACACGGATATGACTGTCGCGAAGGCAGCCGGGTGGAACTTTCTAAACCTCGCGATGGTTGCGAGCTGGCAGAGTTACCACACGGGTAGGGATACACCGGCAAATCTAAGCCAATCGAGCCTGCAGCACTACGGTGAATATCTGCTGCCATTGCTCCAACGGCTCGGGAGTTCGCCTCTGAGTAAAGTATTGGATGCCGATGGCGGGGATGCGGTGTACTTCGACATCTGTGGTCGGTACATGCTTGTGATACCGCAGACGTATGTGTGGCCAGTGGTAGGGGTATGTGGAGTTCTGTTTGTCCTTGCCGCATTGCTGTGCGTCGGTGATGCGCTGAAGCTGCGGGGCTGGCTGGTGAGTGGAATCGCAGTTCCTGTCCTCGCTGCCGGGATGTACTTTGGGGTGAAAGCGATCATTCCGTTTTTGGTGTTGCCTGGGGGCAGACCGCCGTGGGGGATGCCTTATTCTGCGATGTGGGTTGCGGCAGGTGTGCTCCTCTGCGTCTTCTCGCTGTCTCTCGCAGCGTTCCGCTGGCTATCCACAACGCCGGTTGGACGATCTGGAACCCTTGGTATAGCGTTCTATTGGTTGTTGATGTGTATCGCGTCGGCCATTTACATGCCTGGTGCAGCATACATAACGGTGATCCCAGTTATCACACTTGTCCTTGCTGTTTTACTCTGGCGGATTCCGCTCCTCGCGGGTTTTTTCATGTGTGTGGTTCCGGTTGTGTGGATGTCTTTGCTGGTTGGGATGTACTTGTTGATGGGACCGAGACTCCTACCCGAGCTTAGCATCGTTACTGTGTTGCTGGCGGCAACGCTTGCACCTCTTGCACGGGCGTGTCGTGGCATGTTTGAAGGCATCGCGGGTGTGGGCGCCGTGGCGTGTGCTGTGGTTCTCTTTGGCTTTCCAAAGACCTTGCCAACGGGTGAGCAGACATCGGGTCTTGCGTATTGGTCAGACACCGATCTCGGCAAGGCGGTTTGGCTCTCCACGGATACGACACTAAAGGGTTTTGAAGGGAGCTCTGTGTCGCTTAGCCCAACACGTCAGGATGGTCGTAAGTACGTTCCTGATTGGGGTTTTCAGGTTCTAGCGAGTAATACAGCTCCGGTTGGTCCGGGTGAAATCGGTGATGTTGTCCGCAAGGATGATGTGTGGACGCTTGTTGTGCCGGATGGCTGCCGAGAGGTGTATTTATCAACCGATGGCCTAATGGCCATTAATGTGAACGGTGTGGATGTAAATGACAGTGAATATTGCCGTGTCATCGTTCCTGCCCGGCAGCGGATCTATCTGCGCAAGTTAACCACGGGAGCGGTTTCGCTTCGGGTGCACTATGTCCATGATGGCTTGCCAGAGGAGGCAGGGACGCGCTTGGCTGGTTGGCTTCCGGCACCTGTGAATGTGCGTGGCGGAATCGGCATCAAAACGGATGTCAGGATTTATACCTTTGGGATGCTACTAAACTAAGCAGTATGGGATAGGCGTAAAAAAACACCCCTGCAGCGCTAGCTGCAGGGGTGTTTCGTTTAGTTTCCCTTGCGGGATGCTTTATCGCGCTCGATTAGAGCATTCAGTTCCTTCTGAAATTCTGCCGGATTCTTCTCCATCATTGATGTGTCCAAATCCGTTTTCATCCGGCCCTGCGCCGCGGTACGCCCAGCGGTACCGCGCCAGAAGAATATTCCGGCTCCAATAACGACTGCGGCGATTATCGCAATCACGACAACGGGGTTGACAGCCTGCTTCATTGTCGTACCTATTGATTCAAAGGAGGCATTACGAAGCGTACAAGCTCAAGAAACTTGGCTTGCTTGAACTTCGCGTGTCCATCTGCATGGACTGCAAGCGTTGCACCGGGGAGCTCTTGCCCCGTTCCGCCAAAGGCGCGTGGAACAACAGCTGCGTCGGTTACACCAGCGTGCGCACCGTAGGAGTTACAGAACGCGATGATGGACTCGGTTGGGCGGCCAATGGCTGCCGATGACTGTCCAGCAATGTAGTAGTCCTGTGGGTTGCCCGTGTTATAAGGCGCGCCAAGCAGTGGACCCAATAGACGAACGAAGAGCTCAAGTGGTGTCATGCGTGGGGAAACGGAAGCGCCGATTCCGCCGTAGCCGTAGCCGTAGGAGCCAAACGCATTAAGAGGACCAGCCGCATCGACAACGACTTTGTCAGCCTGAAGCGTAGGACAGGCAAACACACCGTAGTTCTTAACATATGGCTGAAGAGCAGCTTCCATAAAGAGACCACGGAATCCGTTCAAGTTTGGAGGTCCTGCAGACATACCCTGCGACAATCCAGTCGCATCGTTGTTGTTACGCCCATCTTGCATCAACCAAGGGAAGACTTCGTCATAGTCCTGAACATACATCAATGTTCCAAGACCGATCTGCTTCAGGTTGCTAAGACAGGTCGTCTTACGGGCTTGCTCACGGGCACGTGCAAACACTGGGAAAAGGATGGCGGCCAAAATCGCAATGATGGCAATTACTACCAACAGTTCAATCAGAGTGAAGGCTGCCGGGGATTTACGAGTATTCAAATTAAACCTCCGAACATGCAACCAAGCTTAGGATGCCCGGCTGCAAAATCTATATACACCGGATTACAACTACTTTCCTTTAAACGAGCCATCACACATCCATTATGTTCATGGTAGATAGAAGGTATGCAGGTGACGCAGGAAACCAAGTGGAAACGTGATCAAAGCGGCAAGTGGGCGCGTGTTGAGTCATCCGCAAAACCCATCGTTGCGGCACCACCCCCTCCGCGTCGACCTGATCCAGTCCCGACTGTGACGTTTCGTACCCGCACCGGGAAACCAATCACGAGCATTGCAGCAATGGCAAAGCTTGCTGTCGTCGCCAGTGCTAACACGATTGGTATCCATAGGGGGCCTGATTCCCGGCCACTGTTGGTTTCAGCATCATCAACGATTGCTGGACTAACGCTAACGCAGACCGGCATTCTGGCATCCTTGAAGGATGGTCATCTCTGCGAACACGACATCGCCACAGGGAGAATCCGCCTCACATCGCCGGATCTTGGCGGTACACCTGCGGGTCCGGCGCTTACTGCTCAGGATGGTTTTGTCGTAACACTAGAGTCCGGGTCCATCATTGCTGTTTCTGGCAAACTCGCCCCGAAGTGGCGCTTTACACCTCCATCCGGAACGTTTGGCTTCCAGCCCGCCGCAAGTGTTGGCCGTGGAATCTATGTTCCTGGTGAATCAACACTTTTTCGCTTGGATGCAATATCAGGATTAGTGAATTGGAGTGCGGACATCGGTGACCGAGGCTGCATCACGCCTACTGTTGTAGCGGGGCTTGCAATCTCAGCCGCGACGGGCGGTGGAATCAGCTGCCTAGATGCCACAACGGGCAAGCTGCGCTGGCGAATCGGTCCTGATGTGACTGGAAGCGCGACATTGTCAGGTATCGCATCCGCTGGATTACGGGTGATCGCTGGGACGCAACAGGGGGATGTCGTATGCATCCATCGGGAAACGGGACGCCTTGAGTGGGTTAGATCGGGTCTTGGGCGGGTGATGTTTCCTCCAGCAGGTGACGTAAAGCACGGATGTGCCGTAGTATTTGTGCAGGATACGGATGCCGGTATACCGGCGGAAGTACTTGGCCTCGACCTGCGCAGTGGCAGGACAATGTGGCGAGCCCGTGTTGGAAATTTGGATGCTGCGCCGGTACTGACGGGCGAACGGCTATGGATAGCATCTACTACAGGAACACTATATGCCTTCGATTATGGATAAAATGGGCTGCCAGGCCTATACCTTCAATCAATTCCCTGTCTTTGAAGCGATTGAGCTCTGTGCAAAGAGTGGCGCCAAGGTCATCGAGTTCTACCCAGGCCAACGCCTCGGTGGAAATCTCCAGGGCGCGCTAGATCAAAATTCACCAAAGAGTGTGATCAAGGCTGTTCAGGATGCCTGTTCAGCAAATGGCGTTCGCCCGATTGCGTTCGGCGTTGCGGGCCTCGGACAGAACGAAGCAGAGAACCGCAAGCTCTTCGAGTTTGTCAAGGCACTTGGCGCTGAGACAATCACCACCGAACCAGATGCGACAGCAATGGACCTGATCGAAAAGTTGGCTGTCGAATACAACATCAAGGTGGCAATTCACAATCACCCAGGAAGCCCAGCCAATCCAAACTACAAGTACTGGGATCCAAAATACGTCTTGTCCTTGGTTCAGGGACGTAGCCCACTCCTCGGTGCGTGTGCTGACACTGGTCACTGGGTCCGCAGCAATATCAAACCTGTTGATGCGATGCGTATCTTGAAGGGGCGTCTGCTTGGAAGCCACCTGAAGGACTTGAACAAGTTTGGACCTGGCGCAACGGATGTTCCATATGGAAATGGAGTTTCCGATATCGCTGCCATTTTGGACGAATTCGCTAAGCAGAAATTCACCGGTCACTTCTCCGTTGAGTACGAAATCAATGGTCGTGGACCTGTAGAAGCAGTCGGACAGTGCATCGGCTATGCACGGGGATACTGCGCAGGACGCAAAATCTAAACGGATTGGTACTGTTTAGTAACATCACCCGGCGGATTACCGCCGGGTGTTTGCATGTTGGCATCAAATCAGGATAATCTTTCCTTCGGTAGCGGACTGGCCGATGTTGTCCCGGAGGCGCCTGATCAACTAAGGAATAGGAAATTACAATGCCGGTACGTGTTGGTATCAACGGTTTTGGGCGGATTGGCCGCCTTAGCTTTAGGGCAATTGTTAACAAGTATGGTCTCGATGGCGATGTACAAGTTGTCGCTCTCAATGACCTCACAGATGCTGCAACCAATGCGCATTTGCTGAAGTACGACTCGAACTACGGTCCATTCGATGGCACAGTCGAAGCTGATGGCAATGACCTCGTTGTCAATGGCAAGAAGATTCGTGTCTTTGCTGAGAAGGATCCAGCTGCGATTCCTTGGGGCTCTGAGGATGTCGATATCGTTGTCGAATCGACAGGCTTCTTCACCGATGCGACCAAGGCTGTTGCGCATCGCCGTGATTCCGTCAAGAAGGTCGTTATCTCGGCTCCTGCCAAGAACGAAGATCTTACGATTGTTCTCGGTGTGAACGATGATGTCTACGATCCAGCAGTGCATCATGTCATCTCGAATGCAAGCTGTACGACCAATGGTTTGGCGCCAGTCGCAAAGGTTCTCCACGAAAACTGGGGCATCGAAAGCGGACTGTTGACAACCGTGCATGCCTACACAAACTCGCAGCGCACAGTTGACACCGCAACCAAGGATCTCCGTGATGCGCGTGCAGCAGCGATGAACATCGTTCCTGCTGCAACCGGTGCAGCGCGTGCTGTTGGACTCGTGATTCCTGCCCTCAAGGGTAAGTTCACCGGTATGGCATTCCGCGTACCAACCCCAACCGTGTCGGTGGTTGACTTCACAGCAATGCTTGAAAATGAAGCATCCGTTGCCGAAATCAACGCTGCGATGAAGGCTGCGGCCGAAGGTCCTCTCAAGGGCATTCTTCGCTACACGGAAGAGCCACTCGTTTCCACGGACCTCCGTGGTGATGAGCATAGCTCGATCTTTAGCGCAATCGACACAATCACACTTGGCAAGCACGTCAAGGTCATCAGCTGGTATGACAACGAGTGGGGCTATTCCAACCGTATTGCAGACCTGCTGAAGTTCCTTGCTGACAAAGGCTTCTAAGTCAAACTGACACAGCCCCCTTCGTCCAAGTCAGGGCGAGGGGGGCTTTTTTGTTTGGGAGAATTCAATATGGACTGGAACCAGGCTTACCTCGATGCGAACACACCTTGGGACAAAGGTATGCCAAGTCCCGTCTTAGTTGAACTTCTTGGCGAAATTCCCATTAATGCCAAGATGGTCGTGCCCGGGTGCGGAACCGGTAACGATATCGTCGCACTGCTTGATGCAAATCCCGCATCGCTTATCGGTATTGACATCGCGCCAGAGGCCATCGCGAGGCTCCGTAAACGCTTCGATAGCAACCCTGTCGTACATCCAGTTCTTGGCGACTTTGTACAGCACGCTGCAGAGCATCCAGCATCCGCGGATGTCGTCATCGAGCACACCTGTTTTTGCGCCATTCCCGTCGCGATGCGCAGAGCATATGCATCAGCGTGTTCTGAAATCCTTCGCCCGGGTGGCAAAGTGATTGGCGTGTTTTACTGGATGCCACGTGACACGGATGACATCACGATCGGACCACCGTTTCAGACATCGGAGGCTGAGTTACACGAGCTGTTTGGCCCTGATTTTGATCTTGATATCAGCGTGGCAAGCGTTGGATTCCCTGAAAGGCTTGGTCGTGAGTTGCGCGTTGTTATGACCAGACGGCCCTTTGTAAACGACGCAGGGACCCAAGGGTCGGTATAATGCGCCGACATGAGTAAGCAAACCATCCAAGATATCGATGTTCAAGGCAAGCGCGTGCTGGTACGCGTTGACTTTAATGTGCCGCAGGAAGACGATGGAACCATCACTGATGACCGTCGAATCGCAGCGGCTATTCCGACGTTGAAGGCACTCCTCGATGGTGGTGCACACCTGGTTGTGATGAGCCACCTTGGTCGCCCAAAGGGTAAGATTTCCGCTGAATTCTCTCTTGCACCTGTTGCTGAGCGTCTTCAAACGTTGATCGGCACCGATGTCCACCTCGCGACGGCAACCGAAGCAGATCCTCTTGGCATCACAACTGTTTCCCCATCTGACGCGTACATTTCTCTCCTCGAAAACACACGCTTTACGGCGGCCGAGGAAGCAAACGATGCTGACCTGTCGGCACAGCTTGCAACTCTGGCCGATGTGTACGTCAACGATGCCTTTGGTG
>CAIWTR010000115.1 GCA_903915615.1 uncultured Armatimonadota bacterium | reverse complement strand
GACCCATGAAGATGATTGCTCGCTTGTTGTGATCAGAGTTAAAGCCGGCGTGCCGGTTGAGAGCATTGGTGACAGCTCCGGGCGACTGGAACAGCTTTTCTAAAGCGTGCATTAGAGATACTGGTTTTGATTCAAACCGCAGTGGAGGTTCCGCTGCGGTTTCTGCCTTGTATGCGACGCGAAAACTCCATACGTATTCTGGCCACAGACATCACAACCTTAAAATGAAACAAACCGCAGTGCTTTTGGCACTGCGGTCGTTGTTTTGATAGCTCCCTGACCAGTGACTAGCTGGTGGTTGCTGTAAGCAATCCACGGCGGGTTGCTTCACGGAATGCCTGTAACCGATTGGTTACGGACAGCTTCGTGTAGATGTTAGCGAGGTGAAAATCCACCGTGCGCTTGCTGACAAACAGCTCATCCGCAACTTCCTTGCTTGACTTGCCTTCGATAACCCTCTGTAAGACCTCAACCTCGCGCTTGGTCAACTTGACCTGCTGACAATCGGCGTGCTCCAGATGATCCATATAAATCGTACTCATGTGCTTCGAACCTCCCGGATACTGACATTGCAAAGTCAATGCCAAACCCTTTCCCGCTAAGAAATAATCTATTGGGAGCCTCGTCGCTCCACGAGGCACACATGTATCTTCGTACAATTACCGGGAAGACATTACCCCTCATTTTTACTAGGTTTACCTGAGCATCCATTGGGGCAGAAAACATAGAGTTCCGACATGCGGGTTATACTGAAACCCGTGACAACACAGGCTTGTAAGTGAGCTTCTGAAGTTGTTTGCCACCAACCTAAATATTGGATTTTTGGGAGAGACGCACATGGCTGCTGGGCACGCACAGATCAAGTTCGGAACCGATGGATGGCGTGGAATCATCGCTGATGACTTCACCGTCGCGAATGTCCAGCTTGCAACGCAGGCTGTGTGTAACTGGATAAAGCGAAATGGTAACGCTCCGGCTGGAATGGTAATCGGCTACGATTGCCGGGCACAATCGGATGTGTTTGCTAAGGCGGTTGCACAAGTTGCCATCGGAAATGGCATCGGTGTTCAGCTCTCCAACCGGCCATGCTCATCGCCGACCGTCTCGTTTGCCGTCGAGCGCAGTAAGGCCGCCGTCGGCATCATGATCACCGCAAGCCATAATCCTCCATCGTTTAATGGTCTGAAAATCAAAGCAACCTACGGTGGCAGCGCAACCCCAGACATCATCAAACAGATTGAAGCAGAGCTGGCTCTAATCACTTCAGATGACATTAATGTTGACAAACAGTCCATCGAAACAGTTGATCTCATTGCCGATTACCTCTTGCAATGCGCCAGCCTTGTCGATTTAGAGCTAATTCGGGCATCCGGGTTTCGGCCGGTTATCGATCCAATGCATGGCTCTGGTTCAGGGATGCTGACGAAAATTCTCGTGGATGCCGGTATCGATAGCATCGAAATACGCTCAGAACGTAACCCATACTTTGGCGGCGTGAACCCCGAGCCCATCGCGAGCAATATGCAGGCGCTGTTCGATGCGGTCACGGAGTCTGGCCGGGATGTTGGAATCTGTCTCGATGGCGATGCAGACCGCTTTGGCGCCTGTGATTCACATGGCCGCTTTGTAGACTGCCACCGCCTCTTTGCGGTCCTCCTCAAGCACCTCACGAATTACCGTAGTTTGACCGGTGATGTCGTCCGTACGGTTTCCACAACCCGAGCGCTCGACAAGCTCTGCGCTAACCGGGGTATCCGCCTGATTGAAACACCAATTGGCTTCAAGTACATTTGTGATTTGATGCTCCAAGGGGATGTGATGATTGGCGGTGAGGAATCGGGTGGCATTGGTGTCAAGGGCCACCTCCCTGAGCGCGATGGCGTTGTGATGGGCCTGTTGATACTTGAGGCGATGGCCGCGGCCGGCAAGCGACTGGAAGACCTCATTGACGATGTATTTGCGGAAGTCGGACCGCATGAATACACACGCAATGACATGCATCCACCGGCAGCTGCGATGCCCGCTATCAATGCAGCGCTGCTTTCGTTTGCGGAAACATCGTTCGCAGGGCTCGCTATTCAGGAAATCGTCCGCAAAGATGGCACACGCCTCGATTTTGCAGATGGTTCATGGCTGCTGCTGAGACCATCCGGGACGGAACCCGTCGTCCGCGTTTATGCTGAGGCACCCACGATGGACCAGGCTAAACACTTGGTGGCGCAGGGAGTAGCGTACGTCAACGCGGTTGGAGCGACCGTTTAGTTATTCAGAGCGCCAGCTGTACTGCGGTTCCCATCCGATGACATTTCGTGCGGCAGAGCAGTCAATCAGGCCGCGGTAAGCATCGCCATTGTTAAGCCACTCTGTGAGGCGGTCAGTCATCACCGCCTCTGGGTAGTCTCGTTCTAACAGCGCAGCTGTTGGCAGCTTCGATGTTGTATCTGCCGCCGCGAGTAGCATTGCGTGACATCCGGAAAACGGTACAGTCGCCGCTAGGATGGCCGCGGAAACCACATCGCGAAGGTCAACATAAGACCAAAGGTCACTTATAGACCAGATGTTTGGCGTTGTGTCTTCATTGGATTTCCATGCAGAATACGCTTTTGCAGCTGCAACATACACGGGGCGGAGCAAGGCGATGTCGATGTTGTGCATTCGGGAATAGTGCTGCGCCGTTGTTTCCACCAAATGCTTTGCCAGCTGATACGCATTATGTGTGTGCACGGGATAGGCATCATCACCCGGGAGATACGCGAGGGGACGCCGTCCACTAAATGAGCCGAACGCATTGACGGAAGAGAATACAACGGCACGGGAGATTCCATGGCTTACGCATCCCTGAAGGATGTTCCAGGTGCCTTGTGCATTGGATGCAAGGACATCGGTTTCCCGTCCATCAATAGGAGATGGAATCGCTCCGCAGTGGATGACATGTGTACAGCCAGTAAGCGCTGCCTGAACACTCTGGAAATGCGTCAAGTCCATTTGGATGTCGACATCCCCGTGAATGTCTGTTGTTACGACTGCTGTGCCTGATTCCCGAATGCGAGTCGCCACATGGCTGCCGATTTGCCCTGCACCCCCTGTGACCAGAACTTTTGAATTCGGTGAAAATGGACTACTGGGCATCCGCCTGGCGCCTCGCTTCAGCAACTGTAATGCCTGCCGCAACCGTGACATTTAGTGAGTCCGCTTCGGTTGAAAGTGACATCGGGATACGTACCAACATCGATGCCACATCCCGGACTGCCTGTGAGATACCGCTTTGCTCATTACCCATCACAATCGCAAGTGGGCGCTGGCTGAGGTCTGCGACGTGGAGGGAGACATCGGTGCTCCCGGTCGTCGCGCAGATAGCCATGCCACGTTCACGGAGCTTACCGAGCGTGTCAGCAAGGTTAGCCGTAATGGCGACCGGCGTGCGGAGAATCGAGCCCGTTGTTGACCGAACACTTTGCCGGGACCAGGGGTCTACCGATGCGCTATCGAGGAGCAGAGCTTCGCAGCCAAGTGCATCCGCGATGCGAATCATTACGCCGACATTCCGTGGATCCTGAATCGCCTCACCGCAGAGAATGATCCCGCTGGAGTCAGCAAGGCCTTTGACGCTTGTTCGGAGCTGATCCACAATCGCGACGGCCTGACAGGGTGTCGCGTATGAATTTCCCGTAAGGTCTGTGATCATCGCGGGGGGCACGATGTATGTCACAAGTGTCTTCCCCTCGATGGCATCCGCGAGCTGCTCGTGACCCTGTTGCGTGACAAAGAGTGTGTGGACTTCCGATTTGGACTGTCTCAATGCCTGTTCCACCAAATCGACGCCTTCGACAAAGTAGCGTCGTTGCTCTGTGCGACCGGACTGCTTGAGGAGCGTCAGGGCCTGCTCAAAGACGGGACTTTTCTTACTGGAGAGTGAATGTGACATATCACTTCAATCTATCGCATCCGTGATGCGAAACAGATTTACCCGATGCGGGTTCATTAAATCTTGGCTGTGATATTCTTCGGGTGTGACATGGGCTGCGCTTGCTGTATTCGCATCACAGGCAGCCGTTCCGCAAACGGGGCTGCCGAGGCAAGCTCCCGATGCTCGCTCCCCGCGGAAATTAGCTGGGCCGCTACAAGTGCCCAACCAGCGTGGCCTGCTACCGTCACGGCAGAAGCTTGACCAAACGGATGTCCTTGGCAGTGTCCAGGATGCCATCAAGCGCGATCCGTGGGTTTATCCCATTGCGGACCAGCTGCGCTTCGAAGCCAATGGAACCATCGTCGCAAGTGGAAATGTCCTTATCAAGACCACTAATCAGACAATACGAGCCCAGCGATTTAGCTACGATCCTGTGACGAAGATTGCATCGCTTAGTGTTGATGTCCATTATTTGGAAGATGGCATTCTTGTCGACGCCGATGCAATGGCTGTCAATGTTGAGACATATGACTTTGATGCACGTGGTGCCAAGGTTGTCATCGATGCATCCCGAACCGGTGGCACAAGCCTTCAGGCGATGCGTTTCTCTGCGGCCCGAGCTCGGCGTAATGGAAAAGTCATTGATGCTGAGGATGGAGAGTTCACGACGTGTGATCTCGTAACGCCACATGGGGACATCGGATTTTCATCGGCGATGCTGATCGCTGACGAGCGGCTCATATTACGCAACGCGAAGATTCGCAGATATGAACGGAATGTTGCAACGATTCGCCATCTGTCGGTTCCGCTAAAGGAAAAGCGCCCTGGGGGCTGGCTCCCTGCATTTGGCCGCACCAATGAGGAAGGCTACTTCGTCAAAGCTGCCATCGGGTACGCGGTTGCAGCGCAGCTTCCGGGTCTGCTACGTGTCGACCTGATGGAACGTAAGGGAATTGGTCTCGGCTTCGATCAGGTCTATCGGTACTTGGGAGCCTCACCCGGCGCCGGTCGCCTTGTCGTCTATGATCTTCAGGATAACAACCGAGGGGTTCACAACCGAAATGTGCGGTTTGAACACGAACAACGGGTCGGTGAGCTAGATTTTCGGCTTAATTCTGATCAGAGTAGCAACTCGTATCAGAGTGCCATCAGTGGATCCCAAACGCGGTCAAATGGCATCACTGTGCTGCGACAAAGCCCAGGCCGATCGTTTAATCTCTCGTTTGTGGATGGATTGTCGGGCTCTTCGTTTGCAAAGAGCGGAACACGAACACTTACGACGTCGCAAGGGTTCAAGATTGGGAATGATTTCTCAGGAAGTGTCAAGTACTCGAGCATCGCAAATCGAACATCGAGTGGGACTCTTGCTGCACCGACGCTTGCCAAATCGCAGCGGGAGCTGGCTGAGCTGACGGCGCGCGGTGTGATCGGTCCCTTTGATGCCCAGCTGCAAGCGAATCGTAACCTGTCGAACAAGACGAGTGGCCAAAGTGGAACATCCGCGTTTTTTGGAGGAACAGAACGACTTCCTGAGATTCGATTGCAGCTGAAGAAGCCACCCACACAGCTGGCAGGAATACTCCAGTCCGCAACGCTTGGGTATGGTCGTTTTCTTGAAAGTAGCTTGCGTGGAGGGATACCGCAGGCCGTTGGTACAAACCGGTTTCTTGCTGACATTAATGCAAAACAGATTGAACGACAAGTCGGCTCTGCAGCATTACGGTCCACCAGTCGTTTGCTCCAAACGGTTTACGATGGCGGTGTGGCTGCGCAATATGTGCTTGACCATTCGACGACGCTCGCCGCTGGCGGCGAGGAAGGTTCTGGATGGAATCTGACGTATCGCTACAACCGGCCCTATGGCGGCGTCCCTGTCGGGTTTCGTCTTGATCGAACTGGATCCAGTAATGTGGCTGCAGCCAGTCGCACATTTGCAACAGATCGTTTGCAGGCATCGTTTGGGACCGCGTTTGACATCGAGCGTAGCCGCGAGCCGTTGTTCCCCGGGAGCCCTCGGAGACCCTGGACAAACCTCCAGGCGCAAGTTTCGGGTGTGATCTCGCAGCGATTGGCGGCAAGAACCCAAATTGCTTGGGATCCGAACACCAAGGCGCCGGTTTCGATGCAGTACGGCATTCAGGCAGAGCTGGCAAACGAGTTCTTTGCTGATCTTGCCTTGTCTTATGAGCCACGGTTACAGCAATGGACCCAGCTCGCGGGCAGGTTTGGTGGGTGGATGTTTGGCCGCGGGACCCGCGTGATGTCACAGCTTTCGTACAGTGGTTTTAGCAAGAAATTCGATTATCGCTCCGTTGCCGTTGAACACACATTTCATGACTATGTTTTGACTGTTGCTTACGTTGATCAACCATTTGGCTTTCGGAGCGAAAAGGGAATCAACATTGGGCTGAGGTTACGTGCATTTCCTGTTGGGGATATTCCGCAAACAGGGCGGTTGGGAACGGCACGTGATGCTGGCTTCGGAGGGTTCGGTGGCCAGTATGGCTTGCAGAATCCGTTCTTTACGAGCGGGCAGGGGATGACGGGTGGCGGCGGGATGATGGGCGGCGGCGGGATGATGGGCGGACCGAACCGCTTCTAATCAGGCTGATGTTCGCTGTAGGTTCCTGGCCGGAATCCACCAAGCAGCGCACTGGGGGGCGCTTGGCATCGAATAGCCTTTTTCCGCAAGGTACGGAAAGCTAATGTCATCAATGTCGGCGGCGACGCTGTCTCGTGTCTGTGATGGTATGTAGCGTAGCTGAGGATCTCCGGGTTGCCGAATGCTTGTCGATCGGATGGCTGCCTGCGTCAAAATGGCAGCGATGCTTGGAAGTGGATCGGTTCCAGCGCCAACTTTGATTGAAAGGACTGGATCGTGAGCATCAATGGAGCAGGCCATTTGTCCGAATGTACCACCGAGAGGATTTCCCTCCACGTAGCGGTCTATCCGTGCATAGTCCTCTTTGCGGTACCAAGCTAGGAGGCCTGGAAGCCAGTGAAGGTTTCCATTCCAGCGTTTGATGATGTCAACGGTTGGCGCAGCCTCACTAAAGTCCACCACGCCGATTTCAGCAAAGGCCTGTTGTTCTTCCGCAAAGCGGGTGCCAAGGGGGTGCCAGGATTGTGTGGCAATGGTCAGCAAGAGTGTCCGGGATAAGCCGCTTGGATCGGTCGACAGCCATGCAACCTGAAGGACATCTTGCTGCGTGAGCTGCGTAGGTGGTTTCACTTATTACTCGGTCCACGTGTGGAAAATGGGTCACTCACGGTTGGTGGTGCGGGCTCAACTTCAAGGCCATTCATAAAGCGTTTATCAGCGGTTTGTGGACTTGGGGCTTCAATCGACGGTGAAATCGAAAGTTCTCTGCCCATCGGTGCTTCGATACCAGCTTGTGCTGCAATAGGAGGCGCTGGTGGTATTTCAGCTGCTCGCGGCGTCATGAGGGCAATCATTATCGTCAGCTGCACTCCAATAAATGTCGCAACTAACGAAAGGAATCCCAATCCGCCAAGCTTTGCTACTGGCCGGTTCACATGAATGTCGCGCACCTCAGATATGTCCTGATGATGCTGATTATTGCCTTGGGAGAACAATGTAGTTTGTGCATTGGTTTCATGCATCGATGATTGTTGCTTAATGGCCATCTCTGTGGACGTATCTTACCAGCGATAGAATCCGGTTATGGCACGTGAAAATAGCACAAGTGGAGCTGTCAGAGCAGAGGACCAACGCCTTCGAGGGATTTCCCGGTCCTTACTAATCGCCGTTGGTGGCACCGGACATCGGGTGTTACTGGATATCCGACAGAGGATGATCCAAAAGTACGGATCGACAGACCATGTACCGATTGTTTCTTATCTTCTCCTCGATACGGATGAAGCAATCTTTACATCCAATCCAAACTTCTCGGAAGCCGCAAACCTTCCAAGTGCCGACAAGATTCATACATCTGTGCATGGTGTTGATCAGCTCCGTCAAAACCTGCATCAATATCCTCACCTTCGCGACTGGCTGGACCCACGAACGCTAAGCGGAGACATCGCTCAGGGAGCAGGAGCCGTTCGTGCACGTGGAAGGCTTGCGTACTTCTGGAATTACGAGAAGATTTCTCGCCGTATAGAAGAAAAGTACACAGAAATCACCAAGGATGCGAGCAAGGCTGCAGCGATGCGCCGCGGCTTGCAGGTCTCTGAAGGCGTCACTGTTTACATCGTGGGCAGTCTCCTCGGTGGCACGGGCTCCGGGATGTTCCTTGACCTCGCGTACACAGTCCGTCAGCTGCTCAAAAGCCAGCCGATGCTGCAGGTTGTTGGCATTTTTACAGTGCCTCCGCACACGGCTGCTGCTGCCGTTGATAACCGGCCGAATGCATATGCCAGCCTGCTTGAGCTGAACCACTACTCGGATGCGAATACAGAGTTCACGGCCCAGTACCGTCCGGATCAGCCAGGTGTCGCAAGCATCGACCCACCCTTTCGCTACACCTACCTTGTTGATTCCAGCTCGCCACGGGCGAATCTTGGGACCGTTGACAAGCTGGTTGAAATGATTGGCCATTCGGTGTTCTTGGATTTGACCAGCGAGTTTCAGCGTCAAAAGAAGTCCAACCGCGATAACTTTGATCAGTTCCTGACCCAACCGGATGAACTTGGTTGCCCGCAGAACTTTATGACGATGGGCCTCTCGGCCATCCACTTTCCACGTGAAAAAGTGTTGGAAGCGTGCGTCAATCGCCTCGCTGGTCATATTGTCCGCCGCTGGACGCAGCCGCTCGACCGTGTCGCTAATATTGGCGGCTTCACAGATGAGGAAATGCGGCGCCTTGGTCTAACCATTGATTCGCTTGAACAACAGCTGCTGGCAGCTGGCCCCGACAGTGGAGAGTCGCTCCGCGACCGCGCGATTGGGTATTGGTCATCCGCACATCAGCAGTACCAACTGAATTACCCGGGACACGGTCGGGTCGTGGACTTCCTCGGTGTACGCCAACGTGATCTCGAAGCGCGCTATGTCGATACTGACCCGAATCCGGATCCAACCGCCAAGCAACGGGCAAACCTTGGTGATGATACGTACCAGATGCAACAGAATGTCCGGGATGTCCTTGCGGCTAAAGAGGCTGCGCTCCGGAACTTTGTCGCCGAATGTATCAATCATCCACACCGCAGGCATGGGGTTGCGCGAAGCTTTTTGGAGCACGTCAATGAGCGCTTCCGGCATGGTGTTGTGGAGTGGACGCGTCGGCGCGAGCAGATGCAGGTTGAGCTGCCGGAAGCCGCATCGATGCGGGACCAGCAGTTAGGTCTGATCACAGAGTTTGCGCGTGACCCTGCCTTGATGCTGATTCCTGGAGCAAAGCGCAAGGAAATCGACGAGCGCGTTGATACCTACCTTTCGCATGCGCGGCGCTGGGCGGCAACATTTCTTGAGATGCGTGCGGCCGACCACGGCACTTACCTGTTGATTCGCTTGCAGGAGACGGTAGAGGCTCTGAAAGCCGAACTGGATGCCTATATCGAGCTGATGCGCTCGCTCGAGGGGCAGTTTGTCAAGGCTGAACAAAACGCCATGGATGCGCCAGTCGATGTAAACGGTCTGGTGATTTTCCAGCCAGGGCGACGTGTTGAGCATGAGGATGGCAGAGTTACCTTCGAAGGTGGCGACATCGATGCACGATTTGCGGCCTATGTTGGAGATCCATCCGATGCGGGCAACGCAGCAGTCTCAGCCGCAGCGGCACGCGCACTGGATGCCTTGGGTGCATCGGGGAGCATTTACAATATCCGCTCATCGGATACAGCACGGCTCCGGGATACCCTCCAGGCCGAGTGTCGCCGCGTGTTTACAGCGGTCGGGGATGAAGCGGTCCTGGACAAGCTATTTGAACGGTTTGGCGCAACGCCTGATCGCGCAATCGAAGAAATGCGCCGCCTTCATGGCCTCTCACAGCCATTTTTGCACATCAAGGAGAATGCTCCTGGATATTTGCATCACGCAAACAAAGAACAGACAATCGTCGGTGTGATGAATGGGGCTGAGCCCCGCTCAGATGCCGAGCATCAGTTCCGTGAGCTCCTGACAAAGAGTGCGCAGGGTATCCGGGATGGACAGATCACCAACTCGGCGGAGCCGCACCAGGTGTTGTTTCTCCGGGAGCGCGCTGCGTTCCCATTGCGGTTGCTCGAGGGGCTCGAGACTTATCGGTACGCCTACGAACAGGTGAAGCTGCAAGGTGCTAGCGCGAACCCAATGCATACGCGCCGGGATGTCCGTGAGTGGAATCGTATCGCTCCTCCAAGCTCTGAAGACCAATGGACTGCCTGGTCTACCTTTGTGCTTGCGTGGTCGCTTGGCATCGTGTCTGAGATATCTGAGAAGATTTACACGGCTGTCGGTCAGTCGGAGAAGATTCGCTTTGTTGCGGATTATCAGGATCAGTTTGGGATGGCGCGTCAGGACCCGATCGGCGGTTTTGACACGGTTCCACAAGGAGCGGCAAGTCTTCAGGCGGAGCTGGTAGAGCAGGTGAGCGCACGGCGGGTGCCCCTGGATGCCAGGTCGCTGGTACTGGGCCTGTGCGATGACCATGCATTAATGACGCATTTGACACGTGCGGTTGAGCTGCGGGTGAACACGGATGGTAGCCAAGAAATTGGCTACAGGCTACGGGAATTCGCAAACCTTGCTGCTAGTCGCTTGCCAAGATCTTTGGTCCGACCGCTACAGGAAGCCATCACGGGAGCACTTGAGAAAGTCCAGTTCAATCCAAACCTTCCACGGTCTGTGGCACAGCCCATCGCAAAGACGGCTGCCACTCCGGTCATCGAAACGCCTGTAGGGGGTTCAAATCAGTCGCCTAACACGGGTGAGCTTGATCTAACGGCACGGTTGCAACGTCTGAAATCCCTCAAAGATGCTGATCTTATCTCTGACGATGAGTTTCAAGCGCAGCGGCAACGCATTTTGGCGGAGCTGTAAATGCCAAGGTGGTTTGATGTCAACCCTGAGGGGCCTGTGACTTCGGATGACTTTATGCGCTTCGATGCCATCGCCGGCTATCCGTTACCCGTTTTCCTGAGGGAACATTTAGAGGTGGCAAATGGGGGCTATTCTGAGCCGAATGGGTATGTTGTTCCACATCCCGATGGTCGAATCGATGTCCACCAGGTGGATTGCTTTCTAGCGCTGCACGGAAATCACTGGGATGGCGAGCTTCCGGATGCGTATCGTCGCCGTCCGCTGCTAGATGTATTGGCGGATTTACAGGATGAATTTCCCGATGAGGCAATGGTCCCCTTTGCGCTGGATGCATTTGGTGGGGTGCTTGCGGTGAGGATTGATGCAGGCGAAGCAAGTGCTGTTGTCCTGATCACTCCCGATGGCGAGGATCCACATTTTGTAGCCGCATCGTTTATAGAGTTTCTGGAGAATTTGCATTGAGCTTAAACGGTTCCACCAGTGTGTTTGCGGTTTGGGGATGCCCTGTAAAGCACAGTGCGAGCCCGGCAATGCACAATGCGGCGCTCCAACACGGTGGCATTAATGGCGTCTATGTCCCATTTGAAGTACAGCCAGATGACATTGCTGCAGCCGTTGCAGGCGTACGTGCGCTTGGCATTCGTGGAGTAAACGTAACGGTTCCCCACAAAGAAGCGGTCGTGCCTTTCCTGGATGCCTTGACGCCGGAAGCTGAGCGCCTCGGGGCTGTCAATACGCTTTACTGGGAAAATGGCCTGCTCTGTGGCGACACCACGGATGGCCGCGGCTACATCGCTGCGTTGCGATCCGAGGGTCTTGTCCCAGCGCCGGGTAGTACAGTAGTCGTCCTCGGTGCCGGAGGGAGTGCGCGATCAGTCGTTTCAGCTTTGTCTGACATCGGCTGCAAAGTCATCGTTGCCAATCGTACGATTGCAAAGGCTGAGGGACTCCTCTCGCTGGGGGCATCGGCTATCGGAGGCTATGACAGTACCGTTGTCCTGGAAGCACTCATGGAAGCTACATTGGTGGTCAACACGACCACGCTTGGGATGTCTCCCAATGTTGGTGTGATGCCCGATATAGATGTTGCAACGTTGCAGCCGAGCTGTGTTGTTTCCGATTTGATTTATCGTCCTGACCGGACGGAGCTGCTGTTGAAGGCTGAAGCGCGCGGGTTACGAGTTCAAAACGGCCTTGAGATGCTTGTCCAGCAGGGGGCACTTTCATTCGAACGGTGGCTTGGAGTCTTGGCGCCTGTTCATGTGATGCGTCAAGCGGTGCAGGAATCCATCCAAGGCGGGGTGAAGTGAACATCCACGGTCACGTATACGTCCAAACCCGCAACGGAACATACGAACCGGTGAAAGGTCAGGCACAATGAATAAATTGATGACGACTCTCGTTGGTGCAACGGCAGTCTTATCCCTGGTCGCATTCGCACAGGGCTCTGCCCATGCGCAACGTGGCAATGGCGGCGGCGGCTTTGGTGGTTTTGCTGGCGGCTTTGGCGGACAGCGTGGCGGCGGCTTGATGCAGATGGGCCTCAGCAACCTTCCAGTAGATGTACTGGTCAAGGGACTGAAGCTTACTGATGATCAGAAGACCAAGGTTGACGATGTTCAGAAGAAGATCCGCGAAGCGCAGCGTGCTGCATTCGGTGGTGGCAACAATCCATTCGGCGGTGGAGCCGGTGGTGGCAATCGCCCAGATCCTGCGCAGCTGCAGGAAATGATGACCAAGATGCAGGAAGATCGTAAGAAGAACGATGCTCAAATTGAGGCTGTTCTTACGGATGACCAAAAGAAGGCCCTTCCAGCATTCCTCAAGGATGTGCAGACCTTCCAGACAGCTCAGTTGCCATTGGCTCTCGTTGGTGACCTCAAGCTCACCGATGATCAGAAGACCAAGATGGCTGCAGTCGTGACGCAAATCCAAAAGATTGCACAAGAGAAGCGCCAGGAAGCCATGGACAACCAGGATTTCCAGTCCCTTCGCGAGATCATGACCCAGACCCAGACTGCGCTCAAGGACAAGACCCGCGCACTCCTCACCGCTGATCAAAAAGCGATGGTTGAGAAGTACGAGAAGGAAAATCCTAACCAAGGCTTCGGCGCCCGTGGCGGCCGTGGTGGCGGACAGGGTGGACCTGGCGGCGGCGGACAAGGTGGCAACGGTGCTGGCCGTGGCGGACGTGGCGGCAATGGTGGCGGAAACCCACCTCCAACCCAAAACGGCAACGGAGCTCCACCTCCTCGCTTCTAGTCTCTGACTGGTAACTGTAAAGTGCCTGCGACGTAATGTTGCAGGCACTTTTCGTTTAAGTCGGTTACATCGAGTCGGCCTGTGATTGCGTCTCGTCAGACACAGAGTCATTCTGAAAGCAACTGGCTCCTTGGTGTCACACTTGATCCTGCCACCTCCTTTACCACTGGTACAAAATGCAAGGGTTCCATACGGTCATACGGGGCATCGTGGGGGATACTGGTAGAACTTTGCTAGATGAGGCTGAAAATGGTTCTTGATAATGAGGTAAGTGCATTCCGGGAGCAGGTGAGCGCGTTCTCGATGCTG
Source organism: uncultured Armatimonadota bacterium (assembly GCA_903915615.1). Classification (GTDB taxonomy): domain Bacteria; phylum Armatimonadota; class Armatimonadia; order Armatimonadales; family Armatimonadaceae; genus CAIRTT01. The sequence continues at coordinate 1,936 of CAIWTR010000115.1, read as the reverse complement.
CAGGTAAATGCCGGCACAAAAGGTATTTGCCATCCAAAGACCACGGCAGCATTTCTCGATTGGACCCGGCGCGTTGAAGATGGTGGCTATGAAGGCTATATTGCGGCGCAAGAAGCTGCATTGTCCGCCCGGGATCGACTAGCTGCTTTCTGTAATGCAAAGCCCACTGAAATCGCCTTTACGGGCAACGCGACGGTTTCGCTAAACATTGCAATGGACCTTCCCTGGCATCGCTGGGATGCGCCCGTCGATGTCCTCATTTCGGACCACGAATACCCAGCCACCAATATGGTCTTTGGCTATCTCCAGCAACGGGGAAAGATTCGGATCGTTCGTTACGGCTTGTCAACGGACTCCAAAACACTCATCGAGAATCTCGAGCGGGCCCGGACAGCAAACACCAAGGTAATGGTTCTTTCCCATGTTTGCTGTAACACCGGCAAGCGCACCGATCCAACGGCTGCAAGTGCATGGGCAAAGGCAAATGGGATTATGTCCTACATCGATGGCGCTCAGGCACTTGGACAGGTACCGGTCGACCTTAGCACCATGGGCTGCGACTTGTACATCACAAATGGTCATAAGTGGCTTGGCGGTCCAAACGGTGTTGGCTTGCTATACGTTCGAGATGGCTTTGAAGACGAGATGTGGCCTGTGCATGTGGGCCACGGGATGATGCCATTTACCCCGGACAATGAGTACTCGGGAGATCCCGTTTTTGCTCCAGGGGCACATCGCTTTGAACTGATGGCAACCCGTCCGGCACAGACATTCGCTACGATGCACACTGCACTCGATGTCATACATGACTTGGGGCTCGACAACATTCGTGAACGCCAGGAGCTGCTGGCCGATTACATCAAGAAACGTGTGCTCGAGCAGTCTGACCGCTTTGAATTGATCTCGCCGCTTACCTTTAGCGATTCCAGTGCACTTGTTAGTATCCGCATCCATGGTGCTACAGGTACCGACATCAATGCGTTTGCGGGCAAGGTCTTGGATGAGAAACGTGCATTTCTGCGCCCGGTGCCTGAGTTTGATGCCTTGCGTATATCAGCGGCTTATTATAATGTTCCGGATGACTATGAGCGCCTCTGGGACCTCCTGGCGGAATTGAAAGGTTAGTGCAATGCAGCTGTATTTTCTGAAAGTTGCTGGTCAGCTAAATGGCCCATTCACACTTGCACAGCTACGTACGATGATTGCAAGCGGTGCGATTAATCGTGAGTCGATACTGGTGGATGAGTACACAAAGCGAGAAGTGGAAGCCGGGGACATCGTGGCTCTCTTTGAGGATGCCGTTGATGTGATGAAACATGAGGCTGACCTCGAAGAGGCTTCTGCCATAATGGCGGCACAGACGGCTGTCAATGACCCGGCGTATGAAGCCCTTCGCAATGCCGACATGCCAGCCTCCAGTATGTCCTATCCTCTTGCAATCAACTTCAAGTTGGTTTCCTGGACGCAGGACATCCGAATGACCGATGCCACAGGACGCAGCGTAGGCTTTGTCCATCAGAAAGCGCTAAAGCTTCGTGAGCAAATTGAAGTCTTTGCTGATGAGTCCCGAGGACGCCTGATGTACACCATCCAGGCAGATAACATCCTTGATTTTTCTGGCCGCTACCGCTTCAAAGGTGCGATGGGCACAGACTTCGGCTGCATCCGACGTCACGGTCTAGTGTCGCTTTGGAAGGCACACTACACCATAGAGGATCCATCCGGGCGAGAACTGTTCACCATCCGAGAGGCTAATCCATGGGTGAAGGTCTTCGATTCGCTTCTCTCAGAGGTGCCGATTCTGGGAATGTTCACCGGGTATTTGTTTCACCCAGCGTACGATGTTGTAGATGCGATGGGGAACCATGTGATGCAGCTTGCTAAGCAGCCAAGCTTCTTCGAACGCAGCTACTCGGTCTCGTGTCTTGGCAGAGTG
>CAIWTR010000114.1 GCA_903915615.1 uncultured Armatimonadota bacterium | reverse complement strand
TACTTCTCCACCACCGCGCGCAAGTTCATCTTGGTGGACTCACCTGGCCACGAGCAGTACACGCGTAACATGGTCACGGGGGCCAGCCACGCGGACATTGCCATTCTCCTCATCGATGCGCGCTACGGCGTTCAAGTCCAAACCCGTCGCCATGCCACGATCTGTTCGCTGCTTGGTATCCGCAACATCGCCATCGCCGTGAACAAAATGGATATCGTCGACTGGAGCGAGCAACGCTTTAGGGAAATCGAAGCGGATGTCCATAAACTCGCAAAGCGGGTCGGTATCACCGATGCGACTGTCTTTCCCGTCAGTGCCCTCAAAGGCGACAATGTCGTTACAAAATCCGATGCCAGCCCTTGGTACGCCGGGCCAGCGCTGCTCCCATTTCTCGAGACCGTGCAGATTACAAAGTCGATGGGGGAGCTCACACGCTTTCCCGTGCAATATGTCAACCGTCCAAATCTTGACTACCGCGGCTTTAGCGGTACGGTGTCGAGTGGAAGCCTTCACGTTGGCGATGCAGTCACGATTTATCCAAGCCTGCGGTCATCTATCATCACCGGAATCGATACATTCGATGGGCCTCTAACAGCTGCGATTGCTGGGGATGCGATTACCGTTGTCCTCCAGGATGAAGTTGACATCAGCCGTGGGGACTGGCTCGTCCCAACAGGGCAACGTGTGACGGTGGCGACGAATGCGACGGCGGAGCTCGTTTGGTTTGATGCTGATGAACTGAAACTGGGAACGCCCTATGATCTAAAACTTGCGACAAGCAAGGTCCCCGTACGGGTGACCTGGGTGGACTATCGCATTGATGTCAACACGGGTGAGCACCACCCAGCCGTCACATTGGAGATGAATGACATCGCGGTTGTCTCCCTCGAGCTCGAGCAGGCGCTCCCGATGGATACGTATTCCAGCCATCCAGGTACAGGAAGCTTTATCATGATCGATCGGCTTACAAATGCAACCGTGGCCGCGGGGTTGATTCGTTACGTTGGGGCTGCGGATGTATCCCTCGACGGCGGTGGGGCAACCACACGTGTTTCGGCAGAGGAAATCGCTCTCAATAAGCTGATTCGTGAAAAGTACCCGCACTGGCAGGCCATCGATGTCAGCGTCTTTCAAGGCGAGGGCATTTAGGTGAGTGAAAACATCCAGCGCCAGGAATACCCGGTAACCCGTGTCGACCGTGAGAAGAACAACGGACATCAAGGCGTGGTCGTATGGTTTACAGGCCTGTCAGGGGCTGGGAAGTCAACCATTGCCGCGGCGGTTGAACAGGAGCTAGCTAAACGAGGGCTGCACACCTATTCCCTAGATGGCGACAATATCCGCTTTGGCCTCTGCCAGGATCTTGGCTTTAGTGCAAATGACCGTGCGGAGAACATCCGGCGTATTGGAGAAGTCGCCGCGCTCATGCTCGATGCAGGCTTGATTGTGCTGTCTGCATTTATCTCACCGGCGCGGGCACACCGGGATGCAGTTCGTAAAAGACTCCCTGAAGGCTGTTTTATTGAGGTGCATGTAGCGACATCGCTTGAGGCGTGCGAGGCCCGGGATGTCAAAGGTCTCTACGCAAAGGCACGGGCTGGAGAAATCAAAGGCTTCACTGGAATCGATGACCCTTATGAAGCCCCG
>CAIWTR010000113.1 GCA_903915615.1 uncultured Armatimonadota bacterium | reverse complement strand
GGTCCCCAGAATATGGTCGAAATGTTTGTTGCGTCAATCGTAGCCGTACCCGTTGTGAATCTGGGATCAAGCGGGTTATTGATAAAGTCTGCGATCGTATAGGTTGCTGATGCCAACGGCTGAAAATAGTTGTTCGGCGTAAAACCAGTCTGTTCTGTATCAACCTTACGTCCACCATGCGGTGGAACCAATGTAGGAGTTGCCTTGACAGCTTGTGGGCGTTGTACAAACTCGACCTGATCGGCGATTACGAATGTATTGGCGGCCGGTGATTCGGTAGTCGCATCGAGCTCGACACGTGCGCGGAATGTTCCATCCGCGAACGCTCCACCATTTGCATAGGTTCCGCCGGCACCGTACGTCGCATCGGAGAACATCGGGAAGTACGCGGGTTGACCATCCGTTCCACTCAGATAGAAACTGCCTGCCGTTCGTTGACTGACGTAACAAACCTTGGATGCACGTGTAAAGCCACCGCTGCCGTTTGGAACTTGGTAGTAAACAACGTAACGGGCATCTGCGATACGGGCTTCAACACTTGTGTCACTTGCAGATTGTGGGATCTTGATCCGAATGGCATACCGCGATACGGATCCTGCAGCACCCGAAACCGATGGATACCAGCTGAACTTACCGGCATCCGCGGGATTATTTCCAGGGTTACCATTTGCCCTTTGGATTGCCTGTTTACGATGGTACACCGTCCCGGTGAACAGGGTCGATGGACCAGAAACAGGTGTCAGCCATGATGCTCCAATGACCACTCTACCTGTCGGAGCGATAGCCGTAGCGCCATTAATCGGCGCGATACCGACCGTTGCTTCGTCATCGAGTAAGACGCTCGGAAACAACAAATCACGAATACTGCCAGTTGCATTTTGACCAACACGGGCACCGGTAGCTGCACGGGCTATCGGATACGTCCAGCCATCCAGAAACAATGGAGAATCAATCGTTTCTTGCGGAACCCTACTGTAGACAGCCTTATCAAAGGTGCGGTTTCCATTGGTTACACCCCAGAGATAATCTCCTGTGAGGCGTCCACGGTTGTTGTTACCACCATGGGCTTTACCGCCAGGATTCTGCATCGATGGCCGATTCGTAGCTGTGGGCTTTGGCCGGGTAAATTCCTGGGCCATACCCGGGATTATCACTGTCCCAAAAAGGGTTACAGCGAATCCTGTGCGTACGAGGGCATTAAGGGTTTCGATTTTCATACGATTTGTACGGCTCACAGACGATCTCCGAAGAGAGGTTGGTCGATTAGTGATGTGTTATTGGATGTTGTGCCCATCCACTGAACGTTAGTATTGCGTCCAACGCCGAGTCCATTAGGTCGACTGATTACCTGTGGAACGGAGAATCCGCCGAAGCGCCCACCATTTGGGGTGCCATCCGGGTTGAACTGAGGAATCACCTCAAGAACTTCACCTGAGAACTGTCCACTTTGGAAGACCGAGGATTGGCCAACCGCACTATTCGTGATCAGGTAGCGTCCATTCAGCAATCTTCGCATCGCCGTCGGCTGGAACCTTGGAAGTTCATTTGCTGGCAATCCCGGAACCACGAGCAATCTCGGATTGATGCCATCCGCACTAAATGCCGGATTCAGGTTCATCGTATTGTAATGGCTTTGATTGAAGTACCAGGTAACGATCCGCCGTCCCATCGGTCCATCTTCAATCTGATACACACCATTGGCATCAGCAATCATGTAAACCGGCTTGGTTCCACCCACGCCATTCGGCAAAGTCACCTGCTCGAAGTAGGTCGGCGACGTTATCTTATACGTCTCGCCATTTGGCAGGACGACCTCTTGTATCGTTGCGGTGACTGTTCCGTTGAGAACTGGTTCAGTCGTCTGCGCGGATGCTCCTGCAGCAGCAGCTGGCCACGGATAGCCGGAACCCGATGGAGTTCCTGATGCTGGCCATGGAGCAGGCGGGAGGACTCCGCCGGCTGCATTACGAAGCACAGTAAACGTGTTGTACGGTCGATATTCGAGTCGAATGACGGCACCGCCAGACGAATCGATATCCAACCCACCGACACCTGCCGTCTGAGCATTCGCGACGACCGCCACGATTTGTGGAATGCCTGTTACGCCGCCGACGCTGGTCTGAATTCTCTGCAGCTTTTGAATCCGGAGGTTTCTACCTTCACGCGATTTGAGGCGCGAAACCCAGACAACAACACCTTCACCACGATCACCACCAATGGTACGAATGTTTCCATTGAGGTCACGGTAATCGACAACTTCAATTGCCCGGTAGTTGCCAGCATCCGCGATGAGATAGTGGACCTCATATCCGATCGGAGCCTTTGTTGGGTCAGTCGGGTCTGCGGTTGGAATAAGCGACAGATGAACATCCGTCGGGTTGTTCAACAATGTACTGTCAGAGGAAGACAGAATCTTAAACGTGTCACGTACCGTAGTCAATTCCCAGCGGATTCGCCCACCGCGATCAACTCGTAACACACGGTTGTTACCGGTGTCAGCGATGAGGTAGTCCTGGCCGGAGAGCTTACGGGCAACCGACGGCCGTGCCAGCTGACTTCGGCGAACTGCACGTCGACCATTCGCTGGCGGATTGGCGATGCCATCCGGGAGGCTAGGATCGTAAACGGGAACTTCGCCGCCGACAACATCGGTGTCGACCGTTCCGTCCATCACCCACGTCGCAGCACCATCCGCACCAACTTCCAAAATACGCTTTGCATCGGTGACCAGAGTTGTGCTTGCCTGGAAGACAACTGGCCCAGCAGCTGTCGATACAGCAACAACATTTCCGCCGACAACCGGTGGGGATGCGATGACAGCGCCTGCATTTCTAACCCAGCGAAGGTGATTTGTCGAGACTGTCAATGGTTGGGATGTTGCGGCGTTTACGATCGAGCTTGCAACGTTGATGACCTGCTCACCAAAACCAACACGTACGGACGGATCCGTTTCGGCAGGGTTAACATCGAGGGCTACGATGTTCTGTCCGATAGCGAAATACACATGGTTACCGCTAACCGTTGGAGATGACGTCGGCGCTCCAGGCAGGATGTAGTACCAGAGCACAGGTGAATATGCTCCCCCGACGGATCGCAAGGACGAGCCATCCTCGTCGTCTGTTGTCGTTACCGGTGCACCAGCGCTTCCTGGTAGCGGAGTTAGAACAACCGTTACGGGATTCTGTGTACCAGCAGGAACATACGAGACGACAAATGACTGTGTGCTCGAGAAGCGGACACCACTTGGATGACGCATATCGGTGACGGTTATCTTGCCCCGCTTTGCATCGCCAGTCAGCTGAACAGAGGAAACAACATTGTCAACCGCATTTGCAGGAAGAATAGCTGTCGTCGTTTGGACAGGATCTGAACCTGTTGCCGGATACGTCAACGCATTGTATTGACGAACGGACACTGGATAGGCAGTGTTGTAAGCTTCAGGAAGGTTGAGGGTGACATCCTTGTCCATCTGAAGCGCGATCATGACAGAGACCGTACCGTTGTTAGCAACAGATGTTGCCTGTGCAACGACATATGAGATGCCATCGGCAGAAACTGCAGGGCTTCCCATAATACGAACATTGGTAAGGCCTTCCCAGGCAGGAGCCAGGATTGCCCCCATGCTGGTACTGATTCCACCCGTAAAGATCAAACGGTTACGCAATGTCGGCAGCTCGGTGACCACTCGTCGGTCAACAGGC
>CAIWTR010000112.1 GCA_903915615.1 uncultured Armatimonadota bacterium | reverse complement strand
GCGATCGCTCTCGCAGAAAATGGCATTATCTTCATCGATGAAATTGACAAGATCTGTCGAAAGCAAGATGGTCCCAGCATCACACGTGATGTCAGTGGGGAAGGCGTCCAGCAGGCCCTCCTAAAGATTCTGGAAGGTACCGTTGCGAACGTTCCTCCACAGGGTGGACGTAAGCATCCACAACAGGAGTACCTCCAAATCGATACTAAGAACATTCTGTTCATGTGCGGCGGGGCGTTCGATGGCCTTCAAGATGCCATCAACAAGCGACGCAACGTCCAGGGAATGGGATTTCTTGCAACTGCCGTAGACGCTCCGCCACTTGTGACATCAACGGAGCTCGAGCCCGAAGACTTTGTGCGCTTCGGTTTGATTCCAGAGTTTGTTGGTCGACTTCCGGTGATGTGTGCTCTGGATGCCCTAGACGAAGCTAGTATGGTACGTGTGCTACAGGAACCCAAGAATGCTCTCATGCGCCAGTATGCACGCTTGCTTGAGCTAGATGGTGTGAAGCTCACCGTTACCGAAGATGCAAAGCTGGAAATTGCACGCAAAGCCATTACGCTTGGTACAGGGGCACGCGGCCTTCGGACAATCATGGAACGGTTGCTTGGACCGTGTATGTATGATCTTCCTAGTCAGTCTGAAGTTAGCGAGGTTGTACTGACATCCGGGTACGTCCTGGGTACAAGCGAGCTTGAGTATCGCTACAAGACGCAGCAAGCTGCCTAAAGGTTTATGGGGGAACATGGTTCCCCTACACTTGCTGGCTTCGACACGTGCTTAGCCCACTGACGACAGACCCAGCCGTTGACACTGAATACGTCTGGCTGTGAAAACAAAAAATCCTCAATCCAGCTGACTACATAGATAGTCACTCCAGATTGAGGATTTGTTTTTGTGCTTTCTGAGTCTAGTGGACGAGGACACGCCTACGTTGACGCATAATCTGCACTGGTTTCTGATCAGCACACTGAACATCTACGCGAACACCCGTACCATCCAGGTGATACGCGATGTAAGGAACATAGTCATATTCCAGATAGTCAGCCCACGCCTCACCTGTGTTTGATGACTGGACTGGTGGAGTCTCCACAAGGTGAACTCCCACCGCTCGGTTGCCCCTTGGGTAGACGAAAACCTTGGGTCCAAGTCCCGTCGACCATTCCACGATAACCCGGTTGGACGAGGGGGATCCAGACAAAAATGCCTCCCATGACCTTACTCGCCAACGAAGAGCGTTGCCATCAATTGGCGGTAAGGAAACAGCTGCATGACTGCTCATCAGGCCAACAACTCCACAGGGTTTTCCATCACGCGCTTGAAGGCGCCAAGGAACATCGCTGCGTCGCTTCCATCAACAACGCGATGGTCCGCTGAAAGGGTTACTTTCATTCGGCGTCTTGCGACGATGGCGCCATCGACAACAGCTGGAACTGTTCTTGTGCCGGACACGGCCAAGATCGCACCTTCGCCTGGGTTGATGATCGCTGCGAAGTTTTCGACATCAGCGATTGCACCCATATTGGAAATGGTGAACGTTCCACCCGAATACTCGCTTGGGGCGAGCTTTCCAGAACGCGCCTTCTCAGCAAGCTGCTTTACAGTGCGTGAGATGTTTCGAACGGACAGTGCATCTGCATTCTTGACAACAGGAACAATCAAGCCATCCGGTAACGATACCGCAACACCAATATGTGCCGACTTGGAAATGATGCGTTGGTTGTTATCAAACTTGCTGTTGACGACCGGAACTTCAATAAGAGCACATGCGCTCGCCTTGACAATCAGGTCGTTTACAGAGACCTTAGGAATCGCGCCGCCTGCATTCCTGTTCAGCTGCTCACGAACCGTTAGCAGAGCTTCCATATCCACTTCTACAGTTACGTAGATGTGCGGTACCTGCTGTTTGGACTCCGTGAGGCGCTTTGCGATTGTGCGGCGCATTGCATTGTATTCTTGCACTTCAACTGCTTTCACAGGGGATGTTGAAGCGGTCGAAACGGATGCGCCGGCGATCAATGCCTCTACATCAGCGGCCTTGATTGGACCAGCCGACTGAATGGAACTTAGGCTGACATGGTTTGCAGCGGCGATGGCGCGCGCCAATGGGCTAGCCTTGATATGTGACGTATCTGTCGCCAGCTCAAGAACAACCGGTTCGCCGGAAACACTTGCTGAACCGCCGAGACCCTCAGGAAGCGCGCACGCAAGGGAGTCACCAAACGGTTTCCAAGAACCATCTGATGCAACTGCGGTTGCGACAGGGGATTGAACAGGTGTTGCCTGCGCGGCTGGTTCAGCTGGAGCAGCGACTACCGCAGGC
>CAIWTR010000111.1 GCA_903915615.1 uncultured Armatimonadota bacterium | reverse complement strand
TGGGCGCATCCAATCCCGTACTGGACCGGTACGGAGCCAATTGTCGATGTCACTGGCAGGGTGTTACTCGTCGGTGATGCGGCAGGCTTGGTGCAACCACTCTTTGGAGAAGGCATTCAATATGCTGTCCGCAGTGGCGCACAAGCTGCGATACATATTGCATCCGATACCGTCTCCAGCTACGCAGATAGCATTCGCACAATGTTTGGTGGTGAGTTTGATGCGGCAAATCGCGTGGCAAAACTGTTCCATCGAACACCGTATCTGTCCTACAAGCTAGGCGTAAAGAATCCTGCCGGTACAAAACTGGTTGGCCGCCTTATGTCCGGGGATTTACATCTCGAAGGAATCGAGCAGCGCATCATGGACAAGCTTCGTCCAGCCGCAATAACGCGTTAGCCAAAACGTAGGGGTTGCATTCACGATAGAGGCCACAAGGTGTCAGACGGCGGCATTTACTTGTCATAATGTCTCATGACAGACCTATGGGGTGTTCTATCTCTTTCTGACGCGCCATTCACTGTCTGTGGGCGATGAAGATCGTGAACAACGTATAGACAAAGCCGCCAACTCGCACTACAAAAACACAGTATCGCATGGTGACAACTGAGAGAAATGGGTGTTCAAACCTGATTTCGAGCATATTTTGCAAATAGTTTGTGTTTTCGAAATTATTTCATTTGCAAGTATCGTAATATGTCTGCGCAGCCATTCAGATGGCTGAAGTGTGGTTGATAAGTGATGTAATGCGTTTTCTGCGTACAGAACTGTCACTCACGCGACAATTCACAAAAGAATTATCCATTTTGATTGGAAATTGGAGAATTAATGGCACGTAGAACAACCAAACTGGTTGCCGAACCGGTTCCAGAACCGACACCGGTAGTTGATGCCCCTATTCGGCGACGTCGTCGTCGTACAACCATCGACACTGAAACACAGTCCAGCCGTCTCGTCAGTGCATTGCTTGCAACACGTGGTGCACGTGGAGCGTCCCAAACAGAGCTGCGCAACATCATTCAGTGGGCACGTGGCGTAAATGCCGAAGCTGAGCACTTTAAGACCGTTAGTGGCCGACAGCGTCGAATCCGCCAGCAGGGAACGGCTGACCGCCTTGCTGCTTTTCAACTGGACAAAACGCTACTTGATGGTGTTTTAGATGGGAAGATTGGCATCGATATCGATGACAGCGGACAGATCATCTTCCTAAATGTTGAAGGTGCAGAATAGCTGCGAAACTAAACTCCCAGTGAACGAGACCGGTGCATCGAAAAATGCATCGGTCTTTTTTTGTCACTGGCGAATGGATTACTTCAAGCGCTCAGATGGCTTGACAAATCGATGAGGACGAATTGGGACTGCAACATCGCGGTCAGGATTATCCGCTAACTCCTGGATCTTAGACATCAGCATTTGACCAGCCAACTCCCTATTAATGTCTTTCTCAAAGGTAAAAGGGTCGCCAAATATCACATCGATTCGGCCCCGTTTCGCCGGTCGATTGACCCCAAGCATCTCATGAGAACCCTTCACATACACAGGCACAAGCTGTACGCCCATACGCAGCCCAAGTGTCGCCGCTCCCGGTTCAGGAAGCAATAACTTGCCATCCGGACTCCGCGTGCCCTCAGGGAAGATACATAGACAGCGGCCTTCGCTAAGGCGTTGAAGTGCTTGCTTAAACGCACTTCGATCGGCACTCCCGCG
>CAIWTR010000110.1 GCA_903915615.1 uncultured Armatimonadota bacterium | reverse complement strand
TGCTGCATCACGTGCTCAAGAAACAGCTCGTGGATGGCTTCGCGGGCTGGGCCCAAGTTTTCACGTGCCATGGTCGGCCGAAGGTTGGGAACCATACGGACATCAACCGTATCGCCAAGTGTGTCCATGACAGCTGGACGCATTTTCTCACTGCCGGCAAAAATAACTGGAAGCTTTAGACCTATACCCAGACGTGGCTTTGGGTCAGCTGAACGAAGAATTTCAGCGATTTCCTGTACTTGAGGAACTACATTGCCATCATCGGTCCCACCTGACATCAAGATCATGTCAGGGCGAAGCGCACGAATTCTCTCGACCTTCTCGTGGTCCTTACGACCATCGTTGATCGCCAGTGTATCCATGATGATTGCGCCAGCACCAAGCGCCGCACGTTCAGCCGATTCAGCCGACATTTCACGAACGACACCGGCCACTGTCATTTGCAGACCACCACCGGCACTGGATGTCGACAGATACAGATCGACCCCAACAGTGTCCGACTGCGAGGGGGTCATTGGCTTTCCGGCTGAATCCAGAATCTGCTTTCCAGTGAGGTCCTGAAGCTCGGTCAGCGCATTGGTAACCCCGACAGTAACATCGTCAAAGGGTGCCTCTACTGTTGTCGGAGCTTCGCCCCGTGCGACAAGCCGATACACCCCATCAGGTTGTTTCTCGATGAGAATCGCTTTCGTGGTTGTAGAGCCACAGTCCGTCGCGACGATGGACCGAACGTTTGCAGGGACAAATCCAGACATGGCAAGATTCTAGCATAGCCAGTGCCCCTGTTACACCGAATTAGAGGCGCTTGAGGACTTCGCCTGCCACGTAAACCGCATCGATTTGCGCACAAGATGCAATTCGCTCTACAGCACGCTGTAATGACCGGGTATCTGCATCTGTCGTGAGACCTTCTGTCCCAACGATTTCAACAATATGATCGATGGCAGCGAGGACAAAACGGGCTTTTGCAACCGGACTTGTACGGCTTTCGCACTGCTGCCAAAGCGCCGAAACGGCATCGATGGCGTGGTCCCAGCCAGCACTGGATGCGGATGGTTTTGCTCTGGCCTGTTGGCGTGCAGCCATCTCACGGGATGCAGCATCCCGAGCCTGCGCATTTGCCCAGTCAGCTGCGGTGGTGCCTTCAATCACACGGACAATGCCATCGGCTAAGCCGGTTACATCACGAAACGCCTTGTGAAGAATGTTCAGGTTGTCCGATGAGTTCAGCGCTCCCTGAAGTGCTCCATCAACGGTTGAATCCAACCCGATGACAAGCACAGAACCATCGAGAGCAATGGGAACTGCGCGCTCCAGCGCACGGAAGAAAGCCGGGGCGAGCGCAACGCGCTTCGCAATCGGTGCAACCAGGTTCCAAACCACTTGACAGTCCATGACAACACTCCAAACCGCATGTTTTCTGACATCAGCCGGCATTAGTATACGCGTCTACCAACCCTGCGGTGGTATTATTTTGACTGATATGGGAGAAGCTACGAACCGCGTTAGAAGCACGAAATCTGCATCCACGGACCCTTACAATGTCCCTTTTGATGACACAGGCATCCTGAAAGTGGATGAAACTCCGGGTTGGGAAGTCCTTAAACTGAAAGCAGAACCCGTTACAGAGTTCGATGCCGAATTTAAAGAAATTGCCCTTAGTATGGTTCCCCGGATGTACCGTGCACATGGCTGTGGCCTCGCTGCCCCGCAGGTGGGAATCAGCAAGCGATTTCTCATCTACGATGCCGGGAATGGTCCAACAGTTGTTGTGAACCCGGTGATTACGAAAGAGCGCGGTGAACAGTTTGAACCGAGCGAGGGATGTTTGTCCCTTCCGCGCATTAAAGCCCGCATCCGACGTCCAAATGTCATTTCCGTGAAGGCTCAGGACATTAATGGCAACGAGCTGTTTATCCGAGCAACCGAGCTTGAAGCGCGGATTTTGTGCCATGAAATCGATCACCTCGATGGCATCTTAATCACGGATCGGGCATCTGGCGAAGACATCCGCATCATCACAGGTGATGACGATGAGGACGACTTCTAACTCGTGCGAATTGTATTCATGGGCACGAGTCCATTTGCGGTTCCAACCTTGCGGCTACTCGCTGCAGCAGAAGACATCGAGATTCTTCTTGTCGTTTCGCAGCCCGATAGACCATCCGGCCGCGGGATGCGTATGACTCCGACGCCTGTATCCTCCGCCGCCCTAGACCTTAGACTGCCACTCGAAACACCTGAACGCTTGAAGCTGATAGCAGACCAGATAATTGCACTCCACGCAGATGCGCTTGTCGTCGTCAGCTACGGACAGATTCTCTCAACAAAGGTCCTTAATGCCGCACACCACGGCGGCATCAACCTCCACGCGAGTTTGCTCCCAAGGTGGCGCGGCGCAGCTCCCATCCATCGGGCGCTCGCAGCAGGCGATACGCATACCGGTGTTGCCACGATGCGCATGGAGCGATCTCTTGACACTGGCGCGGTTTTGATTGAGTCTGTACTTGAAATCATGCCACACCATGATGCCGAGACACTTGAGGAAGAGCTTTCGATCATCGGTGCCCCCCTGATGCTGCAAACGCTTCGGCAGTTTCGCGATGGCAGCATCGATGAGCGTATCCAATCAAACGACGATGCCTGCTATGCTCACATGCTGACCCGCGAGGATGGTTTTATCAACTTCGCTGCTGCGACAAGTGCGCAGGTGGACCGACAGGTTCGAGCATATTCGAAACGCCCGGGAACAACCGTCGTCATTGGTGACAAAGTAATCAAAGTCCACGCAGGCTACCCGACAACGGTGACCAGTACAGCTCCTGCGGGAACGATTACTGGGACGTGCGCCGATGGCCTCCTTGTCGCAACATTGACGACAGACTATGCCATCACAGCGCTTCAGCCACCCGGGAAGCCATCGATGTCAGCCTTAGCCTTTGCCAATGGCGCGCGGCTGAGTTACCCCTTAGCTGCAATCGCACCGACAGTATCAGCAACGTAGGCAATATCATCCGCGGTGGTCCCGATGCCAAAGGATAGCCTTAGCGCGCCTGCTTGACGTTCTGCCGACCAGCCACAGGCCTTTACGACGTGACTTGGTTCAACCGCGCCACTAGCACACGCTGCGCCGCCGCTGGCCGAGATCCCCTTGCGGTCAAGTAGCATCAAGCTATCTTCTGTGGAGCATCCGTTGATGCTTAGATGCAACATTGTGGGAATG
>CAIWTR010000109.1 GCA_903915615.1 uncultured Armatimonadota bacterium | reverse complement strand
TTTTAATTTCAACATGAAACTCGATGACTCGGACTACTGGCGTTTGTTGACCGTAATGCTGTTCTCATAGTGACATATGAGCTCTACGGGAGTCTCAAAGCTCGGCCGTCGTCAGTATCTGTGTAGAAATCGAAGCCTCACCCGAGCCCAGCGAAACGTGTATTGCCTATTTTATTCTCGTCTTGACGCCACCCTGTATAACCAGACGCTAGTTCAACCAAGTACCCGATCATGAGAACTGCGAGCAATTGTTGTCGTACACGAGCCAAACTCGCTCTATTTGTATCTGGTTTCCACAGTCTTACCTCGGGTGAAGCCAGTGAAGTAGCATCACCAGTTTGGGAAAGCGTCTGGGTAGACAAGCCGATTCCAGACGATGGGTGTACGTAAAAGCGATGGGGCTGCGGCTACGAATCTTCGCAACATCCTATCTTGAGATCTGCTCTAGATGACCCTAATCAAATAGTCGCAATCCCATCAGCGTTTTACATTGTCGATAGGTCCGGAGTTTGATGGTGGTTCGGCAGATCAGGCACGTTCACTGTTCCATGTACTTGTACCATCAGTTCAACGGACTAGAGTATTCCCCCAATATGGCACATCAGTGTTTCCATTCGTAGAGATGTAAACAGAGATGCTCCTTCCCGCATCCATATTCACCGCCAAATTTCAAACTGATTATCATTCCATATGTCGATAGTCTTATGGGCCGATGCGCTCAGGAATGCCTCTGGCCATCCGATGCACTGCTTCCAGTAACTGAAGATTCCTCGATTGTCGGCGTGCAATTTCGGATCGGCTGTTGCTCGTCTAATGGATGGCATTCGATGAGGACCCCCTAGGTGTCAGGATAGTTGTCATGTCTCTTGATTTGAATCTTTGAAACTTGTTTCATGGATTCGAGGATACTGTCATGGCTTATTCCAAAGAGTTACGTGAGCGGGCTATTGCCCGGATGCTTCCCCCTATCAATGCTTCAATCTCTGCTGTTTCCCGTGAGTTGAATATTCCGTATCCAACGCTATACACATGGCGAACGGAAAGCAGTAAGCAACCAGCTCCTGTTTCGCCAACTGTTGAATCGGATGACCCGTTTGATTCGCAGAGCAAGTTCCAGGTTGTGCTTGAGACTGCAATGCTCAACGAAGTGGATCTCGCTGCCTACTGCCGTTCGAAAGGTCTCTATGTAGAGCAGATTGCGCAGTGGCGTGCACAGTGTGAGGCTGCATTCAACCCAAAACCGATGTCTGCGTCTGAGCGTGCGAGTGCAAAGCGGATTCAGCTCCTTGAACGGGAGCTTTTACGAAAGGAAAAGGCGCTCGCTGAGGCAGCAGCCTTGATGATCCTACGAAAAAAAGCGGAGGCGATCTGGGGATTGGGCGAGGAGCAATGATCAGTACCCCGGATCGCCGACGAATCATCACCCTGATCAATGAAGCTGTTGCAGCTGGTGCACGTCTGCTGAAAGCATGCGATGTCCTGAACCTGTCTATGCGAACTATTCAGCGGTGGCGGTTATCCGATGGGACTGTACGTGAAGATGCCCGACCAACTGCTTGGAGACCAACGCCAAGTAACAAGTTGTCGGATGACGAGCGAGTGCGGATTCTTGAGACCATAAACCAACCTGAATTTGCTAATCTGCCTCCAGGAGCGATTGTTCCAACTCTTGCGGACCGTGAACTTTTCATCGGGAGTGAGAGCACGATTTACAGAGTAATGAAGGAAGCAAAACAGCTTTGTCATCGTGGAAAGGCACGCCGACCATCGCATAATCGGCCAAGACCATTCACGGCAACTGGACCTAACGAGGTCTGGTGTTGGGACATAACCTGGATGCCGGCAGCGGTAAAAGGGCATTACTTTTACCTCTACATGATCATGGATATCTACTCCAGAAAGATTGTTGGCTGGGAAGTTCACCTTGCTGAGTCTGCGTGGCTGGGAGCGGATGTAATCGAAAAGGCGGCCCTACGTGAACGCCTTCACGGCAAGCCTCTTGTTCTACACTCGGACAATGGCAGTCCGATGCGGGCGAGTGCGCTGCTGACAAAACTCTACGAGTTAGGAATAACAGCATCGAACAGCAGGCCCAGAGTGTCCGATGACAATGCGTTCATCGAGTCTCTCTTCAAAACATTGAAGTACACCCCTCGGTATCCGACCGGCGGTTTCAAATGTATTGATGCGTGCAGGCAGTGGACGCAGCAGTTTGTCCAGTATTACAACGGTCAGCATCGCCACAAAGGAATCTCTTGGGTAACGCCGCTGGAGCGGCACGAAAATCAGGATGTCGAAATCTTAGAACGCCGATCGAGGGTTTACGCTGCTGCAAGGCAAGCAAATCCGAACCGTTGGTCAGGCGAAGAAAGAAAGTGGACACACATAAAATCCGTGACACTCAACGGACGAAAGGAGCCTAATATAATCAAATTCGCAGCGTAGTTAACGACAACTATCCTGAAATCCACCGGACCGGAGACACAGGGGCAACGGCTTTGAAGCCTCCAATACCTGCCGATTACTGTAGAGCATAGTGTCAAGTGAACTGACATCACACACCCATGTATAGAAGCTGCGCTAACAACTACGATTGGGTCTGGTGCGAAGTTGGATTTTCTGGTCACACATTCTTTACGTCTACGCACTTTCCAGAAATGCAGGGTCTGTAAACTAAAGTGTGCTTTTCACTTCATGGGTGGTAATCCGATGAATATTATCCGCACTGGTATGGTGTGGATTGAAAGGCAGTTTTTGTATGGCAAGCACACCTCGCACCAAGTCCAAGTCAACCGGACGGTTC
>CAIWTR010000108.1 GCA_903915615.1 uncultured Armatimonadota bacterium | reverse complement strand
CTTCATTCCCGGATTTCGCCTCAAGATGCCCGCTCGGCCTGCCGATAACTGATGTGTATGGAATCGCAACCGTGCATCACCTCGGACGGTTCATCGGAGCAAACGCGAAATGAAAACAATGGAGCTGCCACTTTCCAAACCCGTGCAGGCCGGAAATCCCGTCCTTGTTGGCGGGATGATAACGGCTTTCACCGCCCTGCTGGCCTACATCGCCCTGCCGGCGATCCGCTTTTGGTATTGGGAATGGACGAAGCCCGAAACCTACTACGGACACGCTATCTTCGTTCCATTCATCATTGCGGCAATCCTCTGGGTCAAACGTAAGGAAATCACTGCAGCGGGCATCACACCAAACCTCATCGCAGGTGTGGGCGTTGCCGCAGGGCTGGGAATCCTTGTGTTTGCTGCAAAAATCCAGACCGAGGCGCTCCTCTCGCTTGGTCTGTTGATGACACTCACATTTGCCGCATGGACCGTCCTCGGCACCCGTGTGATAAAGGGACCGCTACTCTTCCCGATCATCTTCGCATGGCTGATGGCACCGCTTCCAGGACCCCTGCTGAACGATGCTACTCAGGGGCTGCAACGCTTTTCCACGGTCGGAGCAACCACGTTGCTCAAGCTGGCGATGTTTCATCCGCGTCAAGATGGCAACCTCATCCACATGGATAACTACACCCTTAATGTGGATGTCCCATGCTCCGGATTCAAGCTGCTCCTGACGCTTCTGACCTTCAGCAGCACCTTCTCATATCTGACCGATGGGCCTGCTTGGCGCCGCTGGGTTATCTTCCTCGTGAGTCTTCCGCTGTCGATTCTCGTCAACAGCATCCGGATCATGATGATTGGTGTCGCCGGAGAAATCGCCGGTGCCAGCGTCGCACATGCGTTCCACGACTGGTCAGGCCTGATTAGCCTCGTACTCTGCGCTGTTCTCCTCTTCTCGTTCGCAAAGGCAATGAAATGCAAGACTTTCGCCGGGCTTCCGCTCTTTTAGTCATCACGGCACTTGTTGCCGCAGGCGTCAACGCAACGTGGAACCCACCACCACCACCGAAGTTCCAGGGACTCACCGCGATCAAGAAACGCATCCCAAGCGATGTCAACGGCGCAACCCGTTCTGATGACACCGATTTCGCACCGGAAGTCAAAGCTGCTCTCAGTGCAGCAGACCTTATCGGGCCTGTATACAACAGCCCGGATGCCGGTCGGATCGATGTCCTCCTCATCGGTGGCACGGATCGCAGCGCACTCCATGACCCTCGCGCCTGTATGATTGGCGCTGGCTGGCGCCTCGAAAATGACCACACAGAATCCCTGCCGGGGATCAACGTCCAGGCTCGCCTTTGCAAAATGGTGGGGGGCACCGCCGAAACTGACTTTGAAGTGCTCTATCTGTATGTGGTGGACAAGACCATCATCCAACAGGTAACGCAAATCCGGATGCAAATGCTGGCATCCGCGCTGATTGGTAAGAAGGGCACACCTGTCTGCTTCTTCCGCCTCCAGCGCGCCGTTCCGCGCAACCGTCCAGATGACCCAAAGGCTGCAGCTGCCTTCCGTGACTTTGCCGCCACTCTTTGGAACCGGCTTGAAATTCCTGCACACCTTGTTGACAATGGCTAATCTAACATCCCCGCGGAAGCTCCGAATCGCCTGCGTCCTCGATCAACAGGTTGGGCTGAAATCCCATGCCTTGAACTTGATACAGGGTCTGAATGGGCATCCAGCGGTCGATGCAACCCTCATCCCCGTGGAATACGGGGGTGGTGATCACTGGTTGTTTCGCGTTCCGGGTCTTCCAAATTGCATCGCTGGTACCTTGTGCGCACGGGGCGAAATCGAGCGTGGCGTAGCGGCACTTGGCAGTTTAGATGCTATTTTGTGGGGGACTTGGGCTGCTAAAAGCGTCCCGCATATCGTCGAACGCTACCCTGCCTTCTTTGTGATGGACATGACGCCAAACCAAATGACGGACATGGGGGAGCCTTACGGGTATACAAAAGCCCGCTCAGGACGTTTTGCCGTACGGAAACGCCGGGCAACCGAACGCATTTACCAGCATGGAGAAGCCTTCTTCCCATGGAGTGACTGGGTTGGTGAAAGCCTGCATCGCGACTGGGGCATCCCGGCACAGCGTATTCACACCATCCCACCCGGAGTGGATACGAATCGCTTTCATCCGTCAAGCCAGGAAGCACCTGCCGCAGATCGGATTGAGGTCCTCTTTGTTGGTGGTGACTTCGAACGCAAAGGCGGACCTGGTCTGCTCGCGTGGGCGGAACGTAATCTGGCAAATGTTCACCTGACGGTTGTAACCCGGGATGAAATTCGGAATGCACCATCAAATGTCACCGTTCGTCATGGAATAGGTCCCAACTCGCCTGAGCTGATCGCTCTCTACCAGGCAAGCCATATTTTCGCTCTGCCGACGGTGGGGGATTGTTACTCGATGGTCGCGATGGAGGCGATGGCCTGCGGGGTTCCCGTAGTCATTTCTGACATCGGTGGAATCCGGGACATCGTTTCGGATGGCCAGACAGGCTACCTCTGTAAGCCTGGAGACACGGCAGCATTTGCAGCAAAGCTCGATGCGCTCGTCGCAGACACGGAGCTGCGCAACCGGATGGCTGCTACAGCGCGCATTCGTGCCACGGAAGCATTTGATGCCAGAGACTGTGCGCATCGGTTGGGCGACATCATCGCTGAATGCCTTTGCACGCGGTCACCAGAGCTCCGTGTAGCCTGATAGATCTCTGCATTTAGATTGACGACTGGGGCTGGCCTGCCGGGGGTGGGGCGGCCCCAGTCGCAATTTGCATCAACGCAGTTATCTATATTAACCGGAAAAACTGCAGCCACATTTCACGTAATGTGACCATTAGGCTCTTCAATTTCGCCAGCCACGTGCCGATATTCCTACTAGGGACTCACTCTGTGCCCTGATGGATTGGAACGCAACGAATGCACATTGGCTTGGCATTGGAATATTCACTGGGACACGTAACCCATGCACAAAACCTTCAGCAGCAGCTGGATGGTGTTGCTGCTGTGACGCCACATGCCATCCGGTTGGCCTACGATGACAATGCTCAGTGGTGGCAGCGCCTCCCTGGCATCCGCAGTAACTGGAGCCTCCGTGCAAGCTTTGGCGCACGCCTCTACCTCAAGCGCCAACAACCCCACCTGAAGGGTCTCTTCTTCCATTCACAAGTGACATCACTGCTGTCTGCAGACCTGATGCGGATGATTCCAAGCGTGGTCTCCCTGGATGCAACCCCACTGCAATACGATTCCCTTGGCGCGAGCTATAGCCATGCAACCGGCCCCGCTGCCATCGAGACATTCAAGAAGAACCTCAACACACGCGCCTTCCATGCGGCATCCCGTCTGGTCACATGGTCCGAGTGGGCCAAGGGCTCGCTCGTAAACGATTACGGAATTGATGCCAACAAAGTCAGTGTCATCCCGCCCGGCATCGACACCGATCGCTGGAACTTTGGGACCCGCCCGCTGGATTCCCATACACACTTGCTCTTCGTAGGAGGGGACTTCTACCGCAAGGGTGGTCAGACACTCCTAGATGCCTGGCGCGGCCTGAGCACGACGACGCGCGACCGAGCAACGCTGCACATCGTGACACAGACAGATGGCATTCAAGGTGACATGGCTGGCATCCAGCTCCACTACGGCCTGACGCCGAACTCGGATGCTCTTATCGATCTCTACCGGATTGCCGGTGCATTTGTGTTTCCAAGTAATGGAGACTGCCTCCCGCTTGCTGTCCTCGAAGCGCTCGCCGCGGGCCTGCCAGTCCTCACAACAAATGTTGCCGCGCTCCCCGAAGCCGTTCGGCACCTTGAGTCCGGGATGATTCTTCCCACCGATGATGCCGCGGCGTGGACAGCTGCCCTCGGGGATGTCATTGCAGATGCAGCGCTCCGGAGAGCCTGGGGTGCAGATGCACGACAGCACGCCGTTGACAGATTTGATGCCCGTACGAACTATGGCCGCCTCGTGGATGTGATTACGCAGTGCGCCGAAAGGAAGCTCGCAGCATGAAGG
>CAIWTR010000107.1 GCA_903915615.1 uncultured Armatimonadota bacterium | reverse complement strand
TCCTACCCAGTAGGACAGGCCAAATTTGAGGTCTTCCGGGGTGATGCGCTCGATGCGAACGGGGTTGAAGCCTTTGGCGACGGGTGAGAGCATGGGGCGCCACGCAGCCTGGCAGACAGCGGTATGCGTGTAGCTGCCACCCGTGCCAGTGCCCTTCGCGAGGTACTTCCAGTCAGCACGATTTCTCGGATACACACCGTATGGGTTTGCAAGGCTCGTCATCTCCACATCGGAGACGTAGGCTTTCACCGCTTTTTGTGCACCGGAGAGCTCATCCTGCAGCTCGCGGGGTGTCATCCTTCCGAACGACTTGTGTCGAAGGGAGTGATTACCGATTTCACAACCTTTTGACATGAGGTATTTGATCTTGTCGCTGCCAAGTCCAACCTGTCCAAATGGCTCAAGGGTCTTTTCAGACTTTGGCAGGACAAAAAATGTTGCGACTGGCTTCCAGTCGGTGTTTGCTTTGCAGAACTTCTCGATGATGCCATAGGCGCTTTCGGAGTCCACCTTGTAGGATTCGGATGCCTCAATCAAGCGAAGTTGCGACTCACGCGCATCATCAAATGTAATCACCACAGGGCTCTTCCCAGCGGGTACATCCATGGTGCCATCCACAACGCTGCGTAGCGTCACAGGATAAAAACCCTTGTCATGCAGCAGCTGGAGATCCTTCTCAAAGGATGCCTTGGTGCGGTTCATTTTGGTGTTCTTACCGACTTTGTCATTGACATCGTGGTACATCACAACCGGTATCCGACCAAGCTCATTGGCGCGTACCGCTGCCGCATCTACCATCGGGCGCTCAGGCGTAATTGGCGCTGCAACCACCGGCTTTGGGGCTTCCTTGCGGCACCCGGCAAGTGCAAACAATGTAACCGAAATTGCGACAACAACACCACGCTTGACCATTGGGGATTACCTCGGGAATGAGTGCATTTATTCTATCGCCGGGCGTTCAACGTGCCACGCTCACCAATGGCAAATTCAGGCGTCATAATAGGGCTTGCAGGCTGCTTATGACTGTCCCCACCGACGGCGGTTGCAGCGGCAATCAGGAGACGTGTGTGCCAAAGCCATCCACCCGGAAATTTCAGTTAAGCCCAACCAAAATCCGCACCTATCGTGACTGTCCGGCAAAGTACCGCTGGGAATACATCGAGAAATTGGGACGCTTCTACCGCCGGCCAAAGCCTTACTACAGCTTTGGAACATCGATTCACTCCACCCTGGATGCCTTTGCGCAGGCGGGTGGTCCATCGGTGATGTCGGTGGATGACATCGTCCAGCAGCTCCGCCTCTCATGGGTGGATGCCGGGTACGCATCCCCTGCCGATGCGAAAGCAAAGCTTGCCGAGGCGGAAACCATTGTGATTGAGTGTCATGCTGCGGCACTGCACGCGGAAACGACCACGCCCCCGGATGAGCGTCCAGAGCTCTTCGCAACCGAAAAGACGTACAGCCAGGACATCACCCCGGATGTCCGCCTCACCGGACGGATTGACCGTATTGACACCTACCCGGATGGCACACTAGATATTGTCGACTACAAATCCGGTCGGATGTCGGTCACCGAAGCAGATGTCGCGGGAGCCCTCCCGATGCGTATCTACCAGACGGTGGTCAAGCATCACCACCCGGACCGGCCTGTTAGGGCATCGATTTACGCGGTCCGCAGCGGGATGATCGCAAGCCACTCCCTGTCCGATGATGAGCGTGTTGACCTGATTGCCGAGCTTGCCGAAGAAGGCGAGATGCTCAGAAACAAGGACTTCACGAGCATCCTGCCGGTGTTCAATGAAGCCCTCTGTGATGAATGTGATTACCGGCCACACTGTGACCGGATTTGGAAGGACCAGCGCCGCCGCGGTTTGGACTAGCGGGTGATGGTGACCTTTGACAAACCATTTGGCTGATCTGGGTCCAGGCCACGCGTGACGGTGAGGTGATATGCGAGAAGCTGCGCTGGGAGGATATCGACTACTGGTGCGAGGAGCTCAGACTCGGATGCATGCAGCGGGATGTCGGCATTCTCAGTTGCATTGATGCGGATAACACGCGCACCGCGGTCATTGAGCTTATCGACGACGCCATTGAGGGATTCGAAGGTCGCGCCGCCCGGTTGGAAAACGAGGACTGGTGTGCGACGACCAACGGCAGCAATCGGTCCGTGCAGGAGGTCGGCGCTCGAATACGACTGGGTCGCGGTGCCGGTAGTCTCTGCGATTTTCAGGGATGACTCAATCGCGGTACAGAGGTGGAGTCCACGGGCAACGGTGACCATCCGCTCAGCGTGATACAGCGTGGATGCAACAGGCTCGATCCGCCCCGGAAGCATCGCAAGGGTGTCCGCAGCGGCTTGTGGCAGGCGGTTTACACACTCGAGTAGGGCCTGATCTCCGCCGAGCAACGCGCCAAGCTGTGCGAGGATTGCAAGCGTGGTGGTGTAGGTCTTGGTCGCCGCGACCGCTTTTTCGACGCCCGCTTCGCAGAAGAGGACATGGTCCGCGATTCCGGCAAGCGCGGATGTTGGTGTGTTTGTGATGGCGGCCGTCAGCGCACCGGCGGCTTTTGCCTGTGTGATGACTTCATTAATGTCCTCACCGGCGCCGCTTTGGGAAATCCCAACGACAAGGGCATCCCGGAATGCGACATTTGCACCATAGAGGGTATGCACGCTTGGTGCTGCCAGACCACAGGGGAGGCCCGCTGTGATTTGCCAGAGGTACTTTGCGTAGGTGGCGGCATTATCCGATGTTCCACGTGCGGCGAAGATGACATAGCGGATGTCCCGTTTTTTGATTTCATCCACCAGGGCCTGTGCGCCCACGGCATTTGCGGTGAGTGCCCGCTCGATCGCAGCTGGCTGTTGGTGAATTTCGTCGAAGAGGATGGACATCGGGTTACCTTCCGGCATCGGACACGGGGTCAGCCCCTGTCAAGCCGGTCAATTATAACCTGTTCTCTCACCGATACC
>CAIWTR010000106.1 GCA_903915615.1 uncultured Armatimonadota bacterium | reverse complement strand
TAACGGCTGATTTGTTGCTGCGGGCAGGCATGGAAGCCTGCCCCTACAGAGGTTTCGTTCTGAATAAGCGGCTGATTCGTGGCTGCGGTCAGTTACGTACCCACGCACGGGAAATCATCTTCCAATTGGCCATTCGTCGGGGCAGGCCGCTGCGCCTGCCCGTGCTTGGCGAACTTACATCAATGTAAACGCTCTACGGACGCTTGGGGACAGGCCGCCGCGCTGGCAGCTTTGCAACCAGCTCCGTCACAAGCGCTGGGTTTTCTGCTGCCACATTAGCCGTACTGTCGATGTCAGTGCGCATGTCGTGCAGCTCAATATCCGTAAATCCACCCTTGCCATCCCGGCGCGCGAGAAGCCGATGCGTCGCATTCCGCATACCAATCGCATTACCCCAATAGCTCAATACAGCATCGTGATGTTGGGTCTGGCTACCATCGAGGACCTTTGCAAAGCTGCGGCCATCCAGCGGTGCCGAGACAGTTTGAAACGCTGGCTGGCAAAGCTCGAGTAAAGTTGGGTAGATGTCCGTCGAGCTGATCAATGCATCCGAACGCTTGCCAGCAGTAGGCATCTGTGGGATACGCACCATCAGCGTGCTGTTCATCGCACGCTCATAAACGCTATGCTTTCCCCAAATTTGCTGCTCACCCAGATGCCAGCCATGATCGCCCCAAAGCACGACAATCGTATTTTTATCCTGGCCAGATGCTTTCAGTGCTCCCAGCACTTTGCCAATTTGGCGGTCTACGTAGCGAATACTCGCAAGATAAGCCCGGCGGGCATCCACGGTTGCGGCAGCCGACAAAGGACGCGACTTCTCCCACGGCATTTGATACTTGTAAAACTCTCCACTCTCATGCCAATAAGGGCTGCTCGGTTTCGCACCGCTTGCATCGCTAATGACACGCGTCGGCTTAATCGCATCCCAGTCGGACTTTGTCCCCGTGAATGGAAGATGAGGCTTATAAAAACCAACGCCCATAAACCACGGCTTGGATGCCTTTGTTAGGGTCTTGATCTCATCCATACCCGCCCTTGCGAGATGAGCATCCGGAAGCTCATCGTCTTTACTGGCAGTGAAATCAAGAATCGCGTTATTGCCCTTGCCATCCTCGCGGTGGCGCCCACCCGGATAGCCGAAAAACACTCCCCAGCCACGCTGCCACTCTCCAAAGGGTGTCGAAAGGCGATCCCAGGCATTCGGGAGCTCTGCGTGGCCATCCCCTGAACCATCGTAGCCATAGACACGGCCATCCGGAGTATGTGAAATCTTCCCGATGCAAACCGTTTCGTAGCCGCTGCGCCGAAACAGCTCCGGCATGGTCTGCGCTCCTGCAAGCGATGCCTGCTTGAATGCCGACCCGCCCTGGTACATCGCTTCATTGCTCTGCGTAACCCCGGATGATGCAGGTGAACGCCCCGTCAGCAGCGCATAACGGCTTGCACCACACGTCGCAACCGCAGCGTAGTGCCGCCGGAAGGTGATGGCTGTCTTCGCAAACGCATCGATGTTTGGTGACTGAGCATCCTTGACTCCGTAACAACCCAGCTCGGGTCGGAGGTCATCCACGGCGATGAACAGCACGTTGTAGCGATTCGTTTTGCTCTCTGGTTTGGCTTGCTCTTGAGGTTTAG
>CAIWTR010000105.1 GCA_903915615.1 uncultured Armatimonadota bacterium | reverse complement strand
GACTGGCAGCTGGCTCTGCTCGCGCTGGCCGTTTACCCCATTTATGTTGGTAACTTCCTGCTCTCACGGCGGCCGTTGCACGACAATGCCACCAAGATTTCCGAGCTACGCGGCGTGATCTACTCCGACCTCCAGGAAAAGCTAGCCGGCGTTCAGGTCGTCAAATCCTACGCACAGGAGCGCTCAGAAGTCCGGCAGTATGTGTCGCTCAACCGTGACAACCTCAATCTGAACATCAATCAGTCAAGGCTTGGCACCGGGCTGTGGGTCCGCGCTGAGTTCATCACTGCGATCGGCACAGCGATTATTCTCGCCGTCGGTGGGATGCGGGTGATCAGCAGCGGGATGTTGCAGGGTGATCTGGTCGCGTTTTTGATTCTGGTGAATGTCTATCTCTACGGCCCAACTATTCGTTTGATCCAGCTCAATGACCAATTTGCACGGGCGCAGACAGGGCTGAACCGTATCTTCAAGCTTCTCGATACGCCGCCGGCCGTCAGCAGCGCGGATGGCGCCCCAGATATGCCAGTCATTACGGGGAATATCCGCTACGACGATGTCTGGTTTGAGTACGAACCGGGACAGCCTGTCTTAAAGGGCATTTCACTTGACATCCAGCCCGGGGAAATGATTGCCTTTGTTGGCGGCTCGGGCAGCGGCAAGACGACGATGATCAATTTGTTGTCCCGCCACTACGATGTCACCGGCGGCAAGATTACCATTGATGGCCATGATTTACGGGACATCGACCTGATGTCCCTTCGTCGCCAAATCGGCGTCGTGCTTCAGGAGAGTCTGCTGTTTCACACATCCATTCGTGAAAACCTGCGCTATGGGCGTATCGGTGCATCGGATGCCGATATCGTGGCGGCGGCAACCGCGGCGTCTCTGCATCATGT
This sequence comes from uncultured Armatimonadota bacterium, assembly GCA_903915615.1. Taxonomy (GTDB): domain Bacteria; phylum Armatimonadota; class Armatimonadia; order Armatimonadales; family Armatimonadaceae; genus CAIRTT01. The sequence goes on along the minus strand of CAIWTR010000105.1, from coordinate 621 downwards.
GATTGAAGCGTTCCCGGATGGCTATGACACCAAGATTGGTGAAGAGGGCGTGAAGCTGTCTGGCGGTGAGAAGCAGCGCCTCGCGATTGCGCGTGCATTGCTGGCAGATCCGCGGATTCTGGTTCTGGATGAAGCCACAAGCTCACTTGACAGCGAGACGGAAGCGCTGATTCAGGAGGCTTTGGACCGCCTGATGGAAGGGCGAACGAGCTTTGTGATTGCGCACCGCCTCTCGACGATTGTGAAAGCGAACAAGATTGTCGTGATGGAAAAGGGCACCATTGTCGAGCTGGGCTCCCACGCTGAGCTGCTTGAGCAGGGTGGTAACTACGCCAGACTTTATGCAGAACAGTTCCGCGCCGAGCTCGAAGCATCCGGGGTCGGCGACGCCTGAATAGCAGACACATCGCAATCGTGGTGACTCACCAAATGTTGCCTTTTGGGCTTGCGCCCCGGCTTTTTACCTAAGTAAATCAAAGCAACTTTTTGAGAACAATTCTCAAATATGCCGGAATGCGTACATCTATCCTGTGTATAGACAGGTAATGTAACTGTGGCATCCCGTTTACGGGAACTTCGTGATGCGGTTTTTGTTAGCATCACGGATGGCAAAAGACATTG